>NZ_MWJN01000055.1:0-58359 GCF_002027145.1 Microbispora sp. GKU 823
CCGCCGCCCACGCCGCCGCCACACACATCGACAACACACTCGACGACTACCGCAGAGAGATCCAGCAGCGCCTGTTCTCCCCCTCCGGCTGATCCCTGCCGATGCCCGCACTCCGTGCTCCCTGCCGACGCCCGCACTCCGTGCCGACGCGGGGTGGGGCTCAGACGCCGGCGTCGGCCGCGGAAGGCGTCGTCCCGCCCCGGAGACCGCTCGGTGAAGAGCCGCCGGTCACGGCGAGAAGCCGCCGCCCGGCGTGCTCCGGCCGGATGTTGGGGCCCTTGGCGGCCCCGGTGTTCGGCCGGCGCGCGAACGTGTCGATCGCCTGCTCGTCGATCGTGATGCCGAGGCCCGGCGTGTCTCCGAGGACGAAGGCGCCGTTCTCGACGTACAGGTCGAGCGACATCCCGACCGGCGGGTAGAGGTCCTGCAACTCACTCGCCATGTGGTTCGGCACCGACGTCGCGGCGTGCAGCAGCGCGACCGGTGTGGTGCCGATCGGGCTGACCGGCAGCTCATGGGCGTGCGCCAGGGCGGACACCCGGAGGAAGTGGGTCACCCCCCAGACCGCGGCCGTCTGGACGATGTCGACTGCTCCCGCGGCGAGCAACGGACGGAACTGCTCGAGCCCGGTCAGGTTCTCCCCCGAGGCGACGGAGGCCCGGATCCCCCGGCCGACGACGGCCAGACCTTCGGCGTCCCACCGCCGGACCGGCTCTTCGATCCAGGTGAGATCCAAAGTGCGCTCGAGCTCGCAGACGTGCCGAACCGCCTGCTTGCGGGTCCATGCCTCGTTCACGTCGAGCATGAGGCCCGGCCGCAATCCCTGCCCGGCCTCCGTCAGGACATCCCGCACCAGCGTCAGGCGATGCCGGTCGCGTTCGATGTCGAGGCCGCCCTTGAGCTTGGCCGCCCGCAGACCGTGCTGGGCGTAGACCTGGTAGACGGAGACGAGCTCGTCGTCGGTCAGGCCGATGTCGAGGCCCGAGGCGTAGGCGGGAACCCGCCTGTCCCGTCCGCCCAGCAGACGCCAGAGCGGTTCACCGGCCGCCTGTGCCTTGATGTCCCACAGGGCGGTGTCGAGTGCTCCGATCGTGCCGAACACGGCGCCCGCGTGCCCCGCCTTGAAGGTCTGCCGCAGCATCCGGTCGTAGAGCGCCGTCACGCCGCGCGGATCCTCGCCCTCGATGGCGGCGAACACGGCGTCGATTTCCACGTGCGGCCCCAGGCCGACGCCGGTGATCCCCTCGTCGGTGTCCACCATGACGATCGGCGTCGAGACGACTCCGTCGGGGAAGACACCGTTGGCGTCACCGACGGGACGGCCCCATTCCTGGACCGTCGTCATGGTCCGATACCCCGTGATCCGCATGTCAGCCCTTCGTGGAACCGGCGGTGACGCCGTCGGCGATCTGGCGCTGGAGGAAGAGATACAGCATCAGCACGGGTATCGCGGCGATCAGGACTCCCGAGGCGAAGGTGGGAATGTCGTCGGAGTACTGTCCGCGCAGTGAGTTGACACCGATCATGAGGGTCCGATGCTCGGGCGACGGCATCATCAGCAGGGAGATCAGCACATCGTTCCAGCAGAACAGGGTGTCGAGGATTCCTACCGAGAGCAGCGCCGGAACGCCCAGCGGGAGCATGATCCGCCGGTACACCCCGTACACCGTGTTTCCGTCGATCCTGGCCGCGTCGACGATCTCCGCCGGAATGGTCCTGTAGTGGCTCGTCATCAGGAAGATGGTGAACGGGAGGAACTGCGCGACGTAGGCCAGGATCAGTCCCGGGTAGGTGTCGACGAGCCCGCTGTCGGCCATGATCCTGGTGAGCGGCACCATGATCACCTGGAACGGAATGAACAGCCCCGCGAGACAGCCCAGGAAGATCACCGAAGAGCCGCGGAACCGCAACTGGCTCAGCGCGAAGCCGGCCATCGACCCCAACAGCAGCAGCAGGGCCACGGCGAACGACACGACGATGAACGAGTTGGCGAAATACCGCGCCATTCCGGCGCCGGTCCACGCCTCGGCGATGTTGTCCCAGCGCAGGGAATCCGTCGGGGAGAACCGGTCGAGGATGTAGTCGCGCCGGGTCTTCATCGCGACGTTGGCGGTGAAGACGAGAGGATAGATCGTCGCCAGCGCGAGGGCGGCCATCGGGACGGCGGCCACCCATCTGGCCAGACGCCTGCCGGGCATCAGTCCTGCCTCCCCGCGCGGCGGAGCAGAGTGATCTGCAGGAGCCCCACCACGAGCATGACGACGAAGAGAACCGTCGAGGCGGCCGAGGCGAGCGCCGGCCGGTTCATCTGTCCCTGCTGATGCCAGATGTAGTACTCCGGCAGGTAGGTCGATCCCTCCGGTCCCCCGCTGGTCATGACGAAGAGCAGGCCGAACATGGACGTCAGCATCCCGATCATCGTGGTCACGAAGACGAACTGGATGGTGCGCGTCAGACTCGGGATGATCACGTGCCAGATGACCTGGCGGAGCGACGCGCCGTCCACGCGGGCGGCGTCCAGAAGCGAGGCGTCGAGGGTGCTGAACCCGGCGAGGAACACCACCAGCGCCATCCCGAACGTCGCCCAGACGTGCACGCCGACGACCGTGAACATGGAGATGCCCGGATCGCCGAGCCAGTCGACCGGGCCGACGCCGATCGCCCCGAGCGCGGCGTTCAGCGGGCCGTCGAACCCGAGCATGAGGTTGAAGATCGCACCGACGATCACCGGGGAGAGCACAGCCGGGAAGAAGTAGACGCTGCGGTAGACCCGGTGTCCCGGAACGCGCAGATAGATGAAGGTGGCGAGCAGGCCCGGAATCGCCACCGCCACGGGAAGCAGCAGCACCAGCAGCCCGACGTTGCGCAGCGAGGTGTGGAACAACGGGTCGCCGGCCAGCTCCAGGTAGTTGCTCAGGCCGACCGGGGTCCCGTTGAGCTCGCCGTCGCCCGTGAAGGAGAAGTTGACCCCCAGGACGAGCGGCCACAGCCGCAGCAGCACGATGATCAGTACGGCCGGGGCCACCAGGACGTAGGGGGCGAGGCGTTCCGCGCGCGCCCCACGAGAGGCCGGCCGGGTAGCCGCCCCCTCGCGAGGTCCCCGCTGCTTCGTCGTCTCTCCGCCGGCCCGCCCGGAACCTGCCGGTCGGACCAACGGCGACGAACCTCCGAGCGGCACGCGATCAGCCCGCCCGGTCGGAGGCGGCCAGCTGCTCCACCGCCTTGTCCACCGTGGTCGACCCGCTCAGGAGCTGCTGGGACAGCCTTCCCATCAGGTCCAGGGTCTTGGAGGACAGCGCGACGTGCAGGGCGGGCTTGCCTGTTTTGATCTCGGACACGATCGCGGCGACGGCCGGGCCGGCCTGCGAGACGTCGATCGTCGTGTCGGACGCGATCGCACCGGCCTTGGAGTAGAACGCGGTCAAGGCGTCGGTCGAGGTCAGGGAGCGCACCAGATCGGCGGCCAGCCCCGGATCCTTCGTCCACTTCGCGACCGCGTAGCCGATGCCGCCGTCGTACGGAAGGCTCGGGGTGGCCCCGTCGGCGACGACGGGGGCCTGCATGACGCCGATCTTGTCGGGCGGCAGGAACTCGCCGAAGTCCTTCCAGTGCCCGATATCCGACATCAGCCCGATGATGTGGGCGGCCTTCCCGGTCTCGAAGACTCGGAAGATGTCGGTGAACATCGCGGTGGAGTTGGCGCCCTTGTTGTTCAGCCCCTTGTCGTTGGCGTCCTTCCACAACTCGAAGATCCGCTTCACGTGGGGAGAGGTCCAGTCGCGCTTCCCGCCGATCCAGTCGTCGTACTCCTGCGGCGTCAGGATGCCGGATCCGAGGCCCGACATGAAGAACTGGATCCCGAAGCCTTCCTTGTTGCCGAGCGCGAAGCACGACGCCCCGGTCGCCTTCTTGATGGCGGCGCAGTCGCCGGCGAACTCGTCCCATGTCTTGGGCGGGTTCGCCGGGTCGAGACCGGCCTTCTCGTAGAGCGCCTTGTTGTAGTAGATCGGGTGTCCCTGCAGGGTCACCGGCGCGGCGTAGATCTTGCCGTCCTTGCTGAACGCGTCCCAGCCCGCCAACCGGCTCTTGTCCCCGGCCACGTACTGGTCCAGCGGAAGGAGCGCGTCGACCCGGTCACGGATCTGCCCGCCGCCGTTGAAGAGCATGACGTCGGGCCCCTTGTTGGACTGGATGGCCGTGCCCAGCAGGGTGTAGTACTGGTCGAACGGCTGGGCGACGAACTCGACGGTGACCCCGGGATGCCGCTTGGCGAAGTCGGCCTTCGCCTTCTCGATATATGCCGCCGCGGTCGGTTCACTTGATTTCCAGTCCCAGACCACGAGCTTCTGCTGCTTCTGCTGAGAGTCTCCGGACGGGGACTCCGTCCGTGCCGCGCTCCCGCAGCCGGCCACGGTCAGTCCCGCGACCATCACCGCCGACCACAAGGCTCTCTGCTTCATCGCTGCTCTCACTCTCCGAGAGCGGCCGGCGGACCCGGCCGTGTCCGGCGAAAGGTAACTCGTATGACGTCTGACGTCAATAGACGTCGCGTATACTGGCGCGGTGGCGCTCCTTGGCCAGGGCCACCGGAGGGGGATATGACGGCATCGCAGGAAACGGCCGGCGGTACCCCGGCGCCACCGGCCTGGGTACGACGCCCGGCCAGCCTCGCCCGAGCGGTGACCGCCGAGCTGGTGGAGCGTATCGTACGCGGCGTGCACCCGCCGGGGACGCCGCTGCCCCCCGAGCCCGCGCTGTGCGAAGCCTTCTCCGTGAGCCGCACCGTCGTCAGGGAGGCCGTGAAAGTCCTGCAGGAGAAGGGGCTGGTGCAGGTCCGCCAGGGCGCCGGCACGATGGTGACCCCGCCCGCGATGTGGGACATGCTCGACGAGCTCGTCCTCGCCGCGACCATCGCCGAGGACGAGAGCCTGGCGATTCTCGACGACCTCGTCGTGACGCGGCGTGTGCTCGAGTCCGACATGGCGAACGTCGCCGCCCGCCTGGCCGGGCCGGACACGGTCGAGCGGTTGCGCGCGCTGGTGGACCAGATGGACGAGCTCGTGGACGACCCCGCCACGTACGCGGAGAGCGACCGCGCCTTCCACGACACGATCATGCAGGCGTCGGGAAACCGCATCGCCCGAGGCGTCGTACGGGCACTGGAGAGCCAGGTCGTGAACACCGCCCGCTACATGGGCCGGACCGAGCGAGCCCTGTGCGTGGCGTCGAACCTGGGCCACCGGCGCATCTACGAACGCATCGCCGCCCACGATCCCGAGGGCGCCTCCGAGGCGATGTTCAACCACATCACCGAGGCCTGGCTCGTCCGCCGCAGCGGACCGGCCGATCCCGTACGGCTGCGGCGTTAGGCCGCGTCCCCGCGCTACCGCCCACCCCCGCCGGGCAGGGCTGGGGTGGCCGGCCGGCCTGACCGCCCGTTCGCGTCCTCCGGAACGATTCGATCGCCGGGCGGTGAAAGTTTCATCGTGGCACGCCGGTGGTGACCACGGGCGCTCCCCTGGTCAGACGCGGGAGCGACGGCTCGTCTCGGGCAAGGGTCCCGCCGCGCCGGAAAGACCCGATGTTGACAAATCTTGTCACGGTCATATTTGCTCCGCTGCACCACAGGCTCCAGCCTCCCGGAAGAAAGGAGTTTCGATCACGGCGCCTGATGTGAGCGCTAACATGACCTGCGGCGACCGGTCTGTCCCTGGGCGCCAAACCGGCGGTTTCGATAGGCGGAACGCGCGCGCCGGGTCGACCCGCATATTCACCGGTTCACCGACCGGAAAATTCGGCTGACCGACGCGGTCACCCCAGAAAAGGTGCAGGCAAGAATGACTCCCCCATCTACGTGTGTCACCACGGGAACGGCAAAGGAACTTGCGTGATGTCGAGGCACAGGTCCCTCTTCACCGCTGTCGCGACCGCGGCATTGCTCGTTCTGGCCACTGCGCAGACGGCGCTGGGCGACAGCGCGACCACGTCGCTCGCCAGGAAGAGCGCCCTCGCGGCCACCGCGGGATGCGGCAAGACTCCGACGCTGAGAAGCGGTACGCAGTCGATTACCACCAGCGGGAAAAATCGCAGCTACATCCTGAGAATTCCCGACAACTACAACAACACGACCCCCTACCGGTTGATCTTCGGATTCCACTGGAACGGTGGCACCGCAAATGACGTCGACTCGGGTGGAACCAGCGGGTACCCGTGGTCCTATTACGGGCTCAGGGCGTTGTCGAACAATACGGCGATCTTCGTCGCGCCGCAGGGTGTCAACAACGGCTGGGCCAATTCCGGCGGTGAGGACATCACTTTCGTCGACGACATGATCCGGCGGATCGAGGCGGACCTCTGCGTCGACACGACGCAGCGCTTCGCCATGGGTTTCAGCTACGGCGGCGGCATGAGTTACGCGCTCGCCTGCGCCCGGTCGACGGTCTTCCGCGCCGTGGCGGTCTACTCCGGCGCACAACTCAGCGGGTGCAGCGGCGGCACCCAGCCCATCGCCTACATCGGGCTGCACGGCCTCAGGGACCCGGTGCTCAACATCTCTCTGGGCCGAGGGCTGCGTGACACGTTCGTCAGGAACAACGGCTGCACGCCCCAGAACCCGCCGGAGCCGGCGCAGGGCAGCCTGACGCACATCGTCACCTACTACTCGGGGTGCCGAGCCGGGTATCCGGTCGCGTGGGCGGCGTTCGACGCGGGTCACACGCCGAATCCCGTGGACGGGAAGTCCGGCGACCTCGAACCTGGCGAGAACTCCTGGACCAGGCCAGTGGTGTGGAATTTCTTCGCGCAGTTCGCAGGCGACAACCCGCCGGCCTCACCCTCTCCCTCGCCGACGGCTTCTCCTACCGGCAATCCGCCGGCGACGAGCGCACTGAAGGGCGTGGCGTCGGGGCGGTGCCTGGACGTCAACGGCGCATCCCAGGCCAACGGCGCCCAGGCGCAGATCTGGGACTGCAACGGGCAGGCCAACCAGCAGTGGACCTCCACCAGCGCCGGTGAGCTGCGCGTCTACGGCAACAAGTGCCTCGACGTCAACGGCGGCGCCACGGCCGACGGCACCAGCGTGATCATCTGGGACTGCAACGGCCAGAACAACCAGAAGTGGCGCCTCAACACCGACGGCACCATCACCGCCGTCGGCGCGAACAAATGCCTGGACGTGTCCGGCGCCGGCACCGCCAACGGCACCAAGACGCAGATCTGGGCCTGCCACGGCGGCACCAACCAGAAATGGACCCGCACCTGACCCGCAATCCCTTACCGGAGCGGCCTGATCGCCGTCCCGCGCGGGCGAGAGCCTCACACGAGCCGGTCCGCCCGAAATCCGCGCGGACCGGCTCGCCTTTTCCACGTGCCACACGGCCTGGCGCCGCCCAAGCGTCCCGCCCACCCGCCGCCATGCCTCGTCGGTGCCGGCCTCGTGGTCGTACCGGACGAAGGCCGTCCGCCCCGCAACCCATGCGTTTGGAGAACCTCAATGGCTGATGTATCGCGAAGGCAACTGCTGAGACTCGGTGCGATCGGCGCCGGAGCCGCGATGCTGCCGGTGCAGTGGACGGCCACTGCGCGGGCTGCGTCGGCGCCGCCGCCGGAGGTACGCGCCGCCAACGATCTGGCGCTGTGGTACGACGCGAGCGCCGGCACCGATTGGCTGCGTGCGCTGCCGATCGGTAACGGCCGCCTGGGTGCCATGGTGTTCGGCAACGTCGACACCGAGCGGCTGCAGCTCAACGAGGACACGATCTGGGCCGGGGGGCCGTACGACCAGAGCAACACGAAGGGCGCGGCGGCGTTGGGGCAGATCCGGCAACTGGTCTTCCAGAACCAGTGGAGCCAGGCCCAAAGCCTGATCGACCAGAACATGCTGGGCAATCCCTCCGCTCAGCTGGCGTACCAGACCGTGGGCAATCTGCGGCTGACCTTCGGCAGCGCCAGCGGCGTCTCGGAGTACAACCGGTTCCTTGACCTGACCACGGCCACCACGACGACGACGTACTTGCAGAACGGCGTCCGGTATCGGCGAGAGGTGCTCGCGAGCGCGCCGGACCAGGTGATCGCCATCCGCCTCACCGCCGACAAGCCCGGGTCCATCACGTTCTCCGCGACGTTCGACAGCCCCCAGCGGACGACGCGCTCCAGCCCGGACGGCACGACGGTGGCGCTCGACGGCGTCTCCGGCGACCAGCGCGGTCTGTCGGGCAAGGTCAGGTTCCTGGCGCTGGCCCGGGCCGTCGCCGACGGCGGCAGCGTCAGCAGCTCCGGCGGCACCCTCCAGGTACGGGGCGCCAACAGCGTGACCGTGCTGATCTCCATCGGCTCCAGCTACGTGAACTACAAGGACACCAGCGGCGACTACCAGGGCATCGCACGGCGATACCTCGACGCCGCCAACGGCAGGACCTACGACGACCTGCGCGCCCGGCACGTGGCCGACTACCAGCGGCTGTTCGGCCGCACCACGCTCGACCTCGGCCGCACCTCGGCGGCGACCAGCCGACCGACGTGCGGATCGCGCAGCACGCCACCACCAACGACCCGCAGTTCTCGGCGCTGCTGTTCCAGTTCGGCCGCTACCTGCTGATCTCCTCCTCCCGGCCGGGCACCCAGCCGGCCAACCTGCAGGGCATCTGGAACGACTCGCTGACCCCGTCGTGGGACTCGAAGTACACCCTCAACGCCAACCTGCCGATGAACTACTGGCCGGCCGACACGACGAACCTGTCGGAGTGCTACGAGCCGGTGTTCCGGATGATCAACGACCTCACGGTCACCGGCGCCCGCACGGCTCGCGTTCAGTACAACGCCGGGGGCTGGGTGACCCACCACAACACCGACGGGTGGCGGGGCTCGTCGGTCGTCGACGGCGCGACATGGGGTATGTGGCAGACCGGCGGCGCGTGGCTGTCCACCATGATCTGGGACCATTACCTCTTCACCGGCGACCTCGACTTCCTCCGGCAGTACTATCCGGCGATGAAGGGTGCCGCGCAGTTCTTCCTGGAGACGCTCGTCCAGGAGCCAAGCCTGGGGTATCTGGTCACGAACCCGTCGAACTCGCCTGAGCTGACCCACCACTCGGGCGTCAGCGTGTGCGCCGGCCCCACGATGGACAACCAGATCCTGCGTGACCTGTTCAACGGCTGCGCCAAGGCCAGCGAGGTCCTCGGCACGGACGCGAGCTTCCGGAGCCAGGTCCTGGCCGCTCGCGACCGGCTGGCTCCGATGAAGGTCGGCTCGCGCGGCAACATCCAGGAGTGGCTGTACGACTGGGTGGAGACCGAGCAGAACCACCGGCACATCTCGCACCTGTACGGCCTGCACCCCAGCAACCAGATCACCAAGCGCGGCACACCCACCCTGTACAACGCGGCGCGGCGGACGCTCGAACTGCGCGGCGACGACGGCACGGGCTGGTCCCTCGCCTGGAAGATCAACTACTGGGCACGGATGGAGGAGGGCAACCGGGCGCGCAACCTGATCGGCCTGCTGGTGAGGACGGACCGGCTCGCGCCGAACATGTTCGACCTGCACCCGCCGTTCCAGATCGACGGCAACTTCGGCGCCACGTCCGGCATCACCGAGATGCTGTTGCAGAGCCACAACGGCGAGCTGCACGTGCTGCCCGCACTGCCCTCTGCGTGGCCGAGCGGGAAAGTGCAGGGCCTCCGGGGACGTGGCGGCTACACGGTGGACGCGACCTGGAGCTCCGATGGGGCCATCGAGATCCTCGTCAAGTTCGACCGTGACGGCACGGTCAACGTGCGCAGCCGTATCTTCACCGGGACCTACCAGGTGGTCGACGCCGCGACCGGCGGTGCCGTCACCGTCACCAAGCCCGAGGCCGACGTCATCGCGCTGCCCGGCCAGGCCGGCCGCACCTATCGCCTGACCGGGTCCGGGGGAGGCTCCACCCCGACCGGCTACGTGCGGATCGCCAACGTCACCACCGGTCTGGCGCTGGACAGCGGCGGCAACGTGGCGTCGGGGTCGAACCTCAAGCAGTGGAACTGGGACGGCAGCACGAATCTCCAGTGGCAGCTGGTGGACCTCGGCGGCGGGTGGTATCGCATCGTCAACCGCACCAACGGCATGGTGGCCGACAGCTGGGGCAACACCGCCAACGGCGCCAACGCCAGGCAGTCGGCCTGGAACGGTGGCAACAACCAGCAGTGGCGCCTCAATGATCTCGGCAACGGCCGCTACCAGATCGTCAACCGCGGCACCGGGACGTCCCTCGACGGCATGGGCTACACCACCGCCGGCTCCGCCGTCGGCATGTGGACGCCCAACAGCAACACCAACAACCAATGGACCATCACCGCGCTCTGACCGACACGCGGAGACCTTCCTGCGAATCCTCGGCAGCCTGCCCGGATTCGCGGGAAGGCCTCGGCCCACATGTGGCCGCCGGGGAACGTCCTCGATGTCATCGCCGGGCTCACCCCACTTCTGTTGCGAACGCATCAAGTTCTGTTCATTCGTGGCGAAAGTCGTTAGCCTCGACGCGATCGGTCTCACCGGCCCGAGCCGCATCTCCCCATCCAGGGGCCGTACCTCGTGGAGAGCAGAAGTGACGATGGCGCGCTGGCTGGGCCGGTTGCTTCTGCTGGTCGTCGGCGGCGTGCTGGCGATGACGCCCTGGCGGCCCCCGCCTTCGCTCATGGCCAGCTCGCGATGTCGACACCGGTCAAGGACAGTACGGTGCGCGAGCCGATGGAGTCCCTCGCGCTCTACTTCACCGAGGCGCCCGCCCCGAACGCGTATTTCGCGGTCACGCCCCCGGCGGCGCCCGCGTCGACCGGCCCTGGACGCACGGTCAGCCGAAACGCCTCGACAAGCCCGTCCAGGAGTACAACCTCGTCGACGGGGTGTGGGAACCGAGCGTGTACAACACCGGGTACCCCGCGGAGATCCCCGTCGCCTACTGGCCGAAGCAGGGCGAGTACGTAGTGCGCTACCTGTCGATCGCCTCCGACGGCGAGCCGGTGCGGGGAGAACTGCGGTTCACCTACAAGGGCAGGACCTCGGGGCCGCCCAAGGGCTGGCAGGCCCCGGACAACGAACCCGACGCCATCCTGCTCGCCTCGGCCGAGCCCGGGAGCGGCACGCAGGCCCCGGTGCCAGAGGCCGGCGGGAGCCCGGCCCCGGTAACACAGGCCGGCGGGAGCCCGGCCCCGGTGGCACAGGCCGGCGGGAGCCCGGCCCCGGCAACACAGACCGGCGGGAGCCCGGCGGCGATGGGCCCCGCTGTGCCCCAGACCGGCGCCGGCGCGGCCGCGGTTCCCGAAACCGGCGGCAGTCAAGGCGCCGTGCCCGAAACCGGCACACCCGGCACCGCCGCCCGGACAGCGCAGCCGGCCGACTCCGGCACCGGGCTGTCGGTATGGCTGGTGCCCGCGCTCCTCGTCATCGGAGCGGGCGTCCTGGTGGCGCGAGCGGCACGGCGGCCCGTGCCGGCCGCGTCGGCGGCCCGGCCGGCTCCCGGCCGCCCGCAGGCCAAGAAACCCGCACGCCCGTCGGCGTCCCGTACTCCACAGCGCCCCAAGTCCACCAGGCGACGCTGACTTGCCCCACCCCCTTCAGGAGAACTCCCCCCATGACGATCGCCCCCTGCGCGCCTGCGCCCGTTGCTCGCCGCGTTCCCGCTCGGCGTGGCCCTGCTGATGGCCACGTCGGCCTGTGGCGGGTCGGATGCCGCGACCCACGCCCAGTCGGCCCCGGCTCCTGCCGAGTCGGCTCCGCCGCCCCGCCGACTCCGGCCGTGAAGGAGATCACGGTCACCGTCGCCGGTCGGAAGGTCACGCCGCCGCCGGGACGGATCGAGGTGACCAAGGGGCAGACGGTGCGGATCACGGTGACCAGCGACGTCGCCGATGAGGCGCACCTGCACGGGTACGACAAGGAGGCAAGCCTGCAGCCCGGCACGCCCGCGAGCATCGAGTTCGTCGCCGACGAGACCGGGCTGTTCGAGATGGAGACCCACGAGTCGGGACTGCAGCTGTTCCAGCTCGTCGTGCGTTAGGCGGGCGGGATGCTGCTGGCTCACGGCATCGGCGGCCGTCAGGATCTGCCGATCCCGTTCTCGGCCGCGCTGACCGGCGCGATCCTCGCGTTGCTGGTGTCGTTCGTGGCGCTCGGCGCGTTGTGGAGACAACCGCGACTGGGTGGCGCACTCACCGGTGCCCGTTCACTGCCCACCGTCATCCAGACGGCGGTGACCGCACCGGCCTGGCGGTGGGTCTGGCGGATCGCCGGGCTCGTCGCCGCGGCGTACTTCTGCATCGGGCTGATCTTCGGTCCCGATCGGGCCGACAACCCCACGGCCGGGGCGTTCTACGTGCTGTTCTGGGTCGGCCTGGTGCCGCTGTCGCTGCTGTTCGGCCCGGTGTGGCGCGGCCTGAACCCGCTGCGGACGCTGCACCTGCTGGCCTGCAAGGGGCTCGGACGCGACCCCGAGCTCGGCCTGAGGCCGATGCCCGCGGCCCTCGGATACTGGCCCGCCTGCGCCGGCCTGTTCGCCTTCGTCTGGCTGGAACTGGTGGCCCCCGAACGGGCCACCCTGCCGGTCATCGGAGCATGGCTCGCGGCCTACACCGTGCTCATGCTCGCCGGAGCGGTCGTCTTCGGCTCCCGGTGGTTCGACCACGCCGATCCGTTCGAGGTCTACAGCGACCTCGTGGGCAGGCTCGCCCCCGTGCACAGGCGCCGCGACGGCGTCGCGGTCTGGCGCAACTCCCTGGACGGGATGGCCGGGCTACGACCGGCACCGGGACTGACGGCACTGGTGGTCGTGCTCCTGGGCTCCACCATGTACGACAGCCTGTCCAACGCCCCGGTATGGGTGCGCTTCGTACAGGAGAGCGCGGTGCCGGTGCCGGTCACGGGCACCGCCGGCCTGGTCATCGTCATCGGCCTGGTGCTCGCGGCGTACCGGGCCGCGACCGCGCTCGCGGGCCGATGGGGCGCGGCCGAGCCCGGCACGACCGCAGGCGAGATCGCCCACTCGATCGTGCCGATAGCCGTCGGATACGTCGTCGCCCACTACTACACCCTGTTCCTCCTGGAAGGGCAGCGGACGATCGCCCTGCTGTCCGACCCGCTGGACACCGGAGCCGACTGGCTCGGCACCGCCGGATGGACCATCCAGGCGCTCGGCACCACCCCCGCCGGAGTCGCCACCCTCCAGGTCACGGTCATCGTCATCGGCCACGTGCTGGGCACCGTCCTGGCCCACGACCGTGCGCTGGCCCTGTTCCCGCGCCGGACCGCCGTACTCGGGCAGGTTCCCCTGCTCGTGCTGATGGTGGTCTACACCGTGGTGGGCCTGCTCCTCCTGTTCGCCGCCTGAGCGGGAAGGCGAAGGCCGGGAAGGGGAAGGCCGGGAAGGGGAAGGCGCCGTGCGGTCACGCCGACTGCCTGAGCGACATCACCGCCCACGGCGCGAGTTCGACGTCGAGGTCGAGCACACCGGTCTCTGGCACGGTCAGCGTGAACCTGAGGAGCGAGTCGGCGACTCTGCTCAGGTATTCGCTCTCGGTCCGGGACGGGTTGAGAGGGGACCCGAGCCGATACCAGGCCTCGGCGGCGTTGCCGTGCTCCCAGTCCACGATCTCGACGAGGAACGCGGTGCCCGGCTCCAGCCCGCCGATCGAGTGCCGGATCCTCCGGCTCGGCCCCATCTCGGCCAGCGCGCGTGTCGCGGGGTACGAGTTCTCCGACCGGACACCCCGCAAGGCCATGTCCTCCGGGTAGTTGAAGAACACCGCCGACACGGCCGACGTCCGGCTGTCACGGGTCACGACCCCGTCGGACGTCGAGAGGAGCAGCCGGTCACCGAGCCTTTCCAGCATCGTGAACGCGTGGAACGTCGGCTTGTGGATGCCGCTCTCGTTCACCAGGCCGAATCCGCCGTGGAACGGCCCGATCCCGGCGCCTCCCTCCTCGAACACGTCCGTGAAGGTCCAGTAGGAGATCGAGTCGGCGAGGGTGGCGCACTGCAGGTACGACCGCGTGATGAAGGTCGCCGCGAACAGCGTGTCGTGGATGTAGTCACGGGATGACGGCGACGTCGACCACTCCGTGATGTGGATCTCGGCGTCGGGGTACGCGCTGTTGCTCACCAGCTTGCGAAGCAGGGTCAGGTCGTCGAACGTCGCGTCGGCGTACCGGGTGATCTGCACCGCCTCGCCGTCGGCGCCGAACGCGAAGTCGGTGGGGTACGTGTGGGTCGAGATGAAGTCGATCGGCAGTTCGCGCTCCGCACACCAGGCGATGAAGTCCTCGACCCACACCGGCCGCCAGTCGAGCGCGTCCACGTCGGCCGCGCCGGCCGTCGCGTGCGTCGCGGCACGGTCCTCGACTTCGCCCTTGTAGCGGTCGTCCGGCACGAAGACACTCGTGGCGGGCCCGCCCACCTTCAACCCGGGGTCAATCCTCTTGATCGCCGTAACGGTCTGCTCATAAAGCTCGAAGTACTCGGTCTTCGTCCCGGTCCAGAAATGGGGAACCAGGTTCGGCTCGTTCCACACCTCGAATCGCCACTGCCTCACCTCGTCGAGGCCGTACCGGTCGATCCAGTGCTCGACCGACCTCGTGACCAGCTCGACCCAGCGCGCCATGTCCTTGGGCGGGCTGCAGTGCGCGCCCCACCAGAACACCGTCTCGGTCACCGTCGCCAGCTCGCGCGGCATGAAGCCAAGCTCGACGAACGGACGGACACCGCGGTCCACGATGAAGTCGAACACCTTGTCCACGTAGCTGAACGTGTACACGGGCGAGGCGAGGGGCGCGTTCTCGCCGAAACCGCCGCCGTAGCTTTCCCGGTACACGAACATGTCGTCGTGGAAGACGCCGTGGAAGCGGATGTACTGGAATCCGCACGCGTCGACGACCTCGGCGAACTGCCGTTGCCAGTCCGCGCGCAGCGCCTCGTTCGCTCGCCCGGCGCCGATGCACCTGCTCCACACGTGCGGGAACGCACTCTCGTCGCACGGCTTGCCGTCGATCCTCAACCGGGGTTCGGACACACCGTCGCTCGTCATGGTCTCTCTTCTCTTCATGAATGGTTTACGGGTGGGAGATGGCCGGCGGCTAGCCCTTGATGGCGCCCAGTGACAGACCCGACTGCCAGTACCGCTGCAGGCTGAGAAAAGCGACGATCAACGGGACGATCGTCAGCAGCGCGGACGTGATCACGAGATTCTGGACGAGGGCGCCGTTCCCGGCCGACGAGCCCAGCTTGTTCCACTGGTTGATTCCGACGGTCAGCGGATACCACGCGGGGTCCTTGAGCATGATCAACGGCAGGAAGTAGTTGTTCCAGATCGACACGAACGAGAAGAGCAGGACCGTCACACCTGCCGGCGCGAGCATCGGGAGCGCGATCCGGAGAAAGGTCCTGAACTCCCCGGCGCCGTCGATCTTCGCGGCCTCGAGCAGGCCCGTCGGCACGGCTTCGGCGGTGAACACCCACATCAGGTACAGCCCGAACGGGTTGATGAAGGACGGGATGAGAATCGCCCACGGGGTGTTGGTCAGGCCGAGGTGCGCGAACAGCAGGAACTGCGGGATCGCCAGGGCGATGCCGGGGACCGAGATCGATCCCAGTACGACGAAGAGGAACACCCGCTTGCCCGTGAAGTCCAGCTTCGCCAGGGCGTACCCGCCGAGGGCGGCCAGGAAGGTCGACACGGTCGCGCCCACGACCACATAGAGGAGGGTGTTGAGCAGCCACCGGGAGAAGATCCCGTCCTGGTAGCGGAACACCTCCACGATGTTGTCCCAGAGGGCGAACTCGCGACCGGGCGCGAGCCCGAACGACGAGACGAAATCGGCCTGCGACTTGGTCGCGTTGATGACGAGCCACACGAGCGGCAGCAGGCAGTAGAGGGTGAACAGGGCCGTCATCACGGTGAGCGTCGTGCTCTTCCTGGGATTGTCCACCGTGTGGAGCCGGCGGCCGCGACCGGGACGACGGATCGGCGTGCCGGAGGATTCCCCTGCCTCGGCCCGCGGGCTACTGATCGGACGCATTCCTCAACCCTCTGATCTGGACGGCGTAGGCGACGGCGATCGTGATCGCCGCCATGACGAGCGCGAGTGCTGCCGCATAGCCCTGCTGAGACCCGGTGAACGCCAGGTTGTACGCGTACAGGTTGGGCGTGTAGAAGGTCGTGACGCCGCTGCCCGCCACCATGGTGGGCAGGATCTGCGGTTCGTTGAACATCTGGAACGTGCCGATGATCGAGAAGATGATCGTGACGACCAGGGATCCGCGCAGTGCCGGCAGCTTGATCGCGCGGACGACCTGGAACTCGTTCGCCCCGTCGATCGCCGCCGCCTCGTACAGTTCGCGCGGGACGGCCTTGAGCGCGGCGTAGAAGATGAGCATGTTGAAGCCGGTGAACGCCCACGTCACCATCAGCCCGATGGAGATGAGCGTGGTGCCGGGGGCGAAGGGGTCGATGTCCGTGCCCAGGGCGCGGTTGAGGCTGCCGAACAGGCCGTACTTCACCCCGAGCAGGAATCCCCACATGAGAGTCGACACGATCGCCGGCACCGCGTAGGGCAGGAAGATCGTCGCCCGCATGAACCTGGTGCCGTGCACGCGCATGGAGTCCAGCGCCAGCGCCAGTGCCATGGAGAAGAACAGCATGATGGGCACCTGGACCAGCGTGAACCGGACGACGCGTCCCACCCCATCCCAGAACTGCGGATCCCGGAACAGCTTGCCGTAGTTGGCGAACCCGACGAACGTGGTGCCCCCGACCAGCTTGTCCTGGAAGAGGCTGAGGTAGGCGGCGTACAGGATGGGCACGATGAACACGAGCGCGAACAGCGCGCCGAAGGGCGCGATGAACGCCAGTCCGGCCCGTGACTTCCGGCGCTTCCCCGCCGGCGCGGATGCCGTTCCTCATCCGGCGGCGCCATGGCCGAAGGGGTGACGTCGAACCGACGTGCCAGGTCCATGTCCGTGTTCCTTCCGATCCGCCGCGTTGCCCGGCTCGCTTCTTCCGGCGACGGTGTGTCGCGCGCGGCCCCGCCCCCGATGGGAAGCGCTAGTCCACCTCGAAGCCCTGCTCGTTGCCGTACTGGATGCAGCGCTGCTTCCACTGTTCGAGGATCTCGGCGAGCTTGACCTTGCCCGTGGTGTAGAACGGTGACGCGATGTCGCCGTAGATCGAGCGCGCCCATTCGAAGAACGGCGGATACTGCCAGCCGCTCCCGACGGTCTCCGAGGCCTCGGCCAGCACCGCACCGACCTTCTGGCCGCCGAAGTACTTGTTGGCCTTGCTCTGGAAGGCCTCGCTCTCCAGCACGGACGTGTTCGGCACGAAGGCGCCCGCGTCGACACGGGACGACAGGCCGCCGCCGTGCGTGAAGTACTCGAGGAACTTGAACGCCGCGTCCTTGTGCCCCGCCGCGGCCGGGATGCCGAAGGAGCTTCCGCCGTTCTCCGCTCCGACCTTGTCTCCCTGCCGCCACTGCGGCATCAGCGCGACTCTGAAGTCACCGGCGGCCTTCGGTGCGCGCTCGGGCAGCGTCGAGGTCAGCCAGCCGCCCATGGTCTGGGTGGCGAGGGTTCCGTCGTTGAGCGTTCGGTTCCAGTCGTCGGACCATCCCGTGATCTTGGTGTTGACCAGGCCCTCGTCGAGCATCTTCTGCCAGAAGGCCACGGCCCTGGTCGTGCCCTCGTCCGTGAAGTCGATGTGCACCTTGTTGCCGTTCACGGTGAACGGGCGACCGCCGGCCTGCCAGATGAGCGACAGCAGGAAGAAGATGTCCCCCGTGTCCTGGGCGATGTAGTGGTCGCCGCCGAGCGCGCGCACCTTCTTGGCGGCCTCGTAGTACTCGTCCCACGTCGCCGGGGCCTTGTCGATGCCGGCCTTCTTGAGCGTGGCGGAGTTGTAGAACATCGCCGACGGCCCGTAATCGGACGGCAGGGCGTAGACCTTGCCGTTGACCGTCACGTCGCCCCACGCGGTCGGGACGTAGTCGTTCTTGAGCTTCTCGACGCCGAACTCTCCGAGGTCGGTGAGCTTGCCCGGGATGGCGAAGTAGGGCACCGCGAAGTACTCGAACATCACGAGGTCGGGCACACCGGAACCGGCCTGGATGGCGTTGTCGAGCGCCTTGTACTCGTCCTGGGACGAGCCGGCGTTGACGACCTCGACCTTGATGTTCGGGTTCGCGGCCTGGAAGCCGGAAACGGCCCGCTCGACCGTGCCGTCCCAACTCCAGACCGTGAGCTTCACCTGTTCGTCACCGCCGCCGGCCGCCCCGCCCCCGCCGCCGCCCGCGCCGCCCGAGCAGGCGGCCAGCGCGAACATCGGCACGAGCGCTGCGGAAAGGAGCCGTACCTTCCGGGAGAGCCGCATGAGCCTCTCCTCTCATCCCGAGGATGGTTTCGAAACTATTTCGCAACTTGTTCGTTACTGCCAGGGACACTAGGTGGCGCGTCTGTCAGTGTCAACGGGTGGACGGGAGCAAATCGCCCACACCGAACCCGTGGTAGGTTTCGAAATAGTTTCGTAGCCGCGGAAGGAGCCCTGATGCCACGGCGAGGTCGTTCCGAGCGGGCCACCTTGGCTGATGTCGCCCGGCTGGCCGGCGTCTCGCCGACGACAGCGTCGAAGGTCCTCAACGGCCGCAGCGATGTGGGGGCGAAGACGCGTGAGCTCGTCCTCGGAGTCATGGCCGAGATCGGCTACAAGCCGACGGCGGCACGTCACGAGCAGACGCGGGACCGGACCCTCGTCACCATGCTCGACATCGTGGAGTCCCGTTACGCCGGGACGGTGCTCCAGGGGATTCTCGTGGCCGCGACCTCCGCGCAGGCCGAGCTCCTCCTTCGCCTGCCGCCCGGCGAGCCGATCAGCACCAACCGTACGGCGGCCCGCGCCTGGGTGGAGGAGCAGAAGGCGTCCGGCGTCGCCGGTCTCATCGCGCTCGCCGTCGCCGTGCCCGACGCGGTGCTCCTCGCCACGGAGGATCTCGAAGTGCCCGTCGTCACGATCGACCCGATCGATACCACCGAATCACGCGTCGTCAGCATCGGCTCCACCAACTGGGCGGGCGGTCGCTCGGCGACCGAACACGTCATCAAGCTCGGCCACCGCAGGATCGCCTGGGTCGGCGGCCCACTGGGCTCGGCCCCCTCGGTGGAACGCTTCCACGGATACCAGGCCGCGCTCGACTCGGCCGGCATCACGCCGGACCGCGCACTGATCCGCCATGAGGCGTTCTCCGTCGAGGCGGGACTCCGGCACGGCCGTGAGATCCTCTCACTCGACGAGCGGCCGACCGCCGTCGTCGCGGGCAACGACGAGATCGCCGTCGGCGTCCTCGCCGCGGCCAAGGAGCTGCACATCGCCGTCCCCGGCGAGCTGTCGGTCACCGGGTTCGACGACACTCCGCAGACCGAGTGGACCACGCCCCGGCTCACGTCCGTCCGGCAGCCTCTCGTCGGCATGGGCCGGATGGCCGTCGAGACCGTCCTCGGCATGGCGGACGGCGTCCAGCCCGCCTCACGGCACCTCCAGCTGGCGACGACCCTCAGCGTCCGCGACTCGACGGGCCCCGTCCCGTCGTCCTGATCTGCCAGGTGCGGACACCGCGTCGAGGGCGGGAAATCCTCTATGCCTCACGGTCCGCGGCGTCGGCACCCACATCGACAAGTACGGCACCGGCTCCGACACCCGGCTGCTGACGGCGAGCGGCGTGCACTCCAACAACGGCACCAAGTCCACCCCCTCGCTGTCGGGCGACATCCTCGGCGACTGGCGCGAGGAGGTCATCTGGCCCACCACCGACAACCGGGCCCTGCGGATCTACTCCACGCCCGACATCACACGCTGCTGCACGACCCGCAGTACCGGGTCGCCCTGGCCTGGCAGAACACCGCCTACAACCAGCCGCCGCACCCGAGCTTCTTCATCGGCAACGGCATGTCCACCCCACCCCAGCCCAGGGTCTACCTGCGCTGACCACTGTGACCGGTCCCTGGTCCTCCCCCGCGATGCCAGGGACCGGCATCTCTCCCGGCGCGACGGTGCAGACCGTCGACAACGCCGGCGACCGCAACGTCTTCTTCGTCACCACGGACGGGTGGGTGCCGTCCGGCGACCTGTCCGACAGCGTCCACCCCCGACGACACCGGACACCGGGCGATCGCGGCCAAGCCGACCCCGATCGTGGCCGAACACCGCCCCCCGCGCGCGCCACCCACCCTCACCCCGACGCTCCGGTCGGTCGCGGAGCACGGCGAGGTGGGGACGGCCCTCACCGCCGTGCTCGGCGACCGAACGGACCTGAACCGCCGAGGTCAGTTGTTCGCGATGAAGTCGGCGACCAGCCGGTTGAACTCGTCGGCGTGCTCGATCATCGCCCAATGCCCGCAGCGGTTGAGCAACACCAGCCGGCTGTTCGGGATGTTCGCCAGCAGGTACAGCGAGGTTTCGAACGGGACCACGCGGTCGTCGCGGCCGTGGATGAGCAGGGTCGGCACCTGGATCGCCGGCAGCAGCTCCGGCTTGACCCACTTCGGCAGCGGGGCGCCCTTCGGCAGGCCGTCCACGTAGTTGCGCAGGTGGTCCGGGCGGGCGAGCGCGGCGTCCGAACGCGCCCGGCACAGCTCGGGGGTGGCGAACCGGGCCTTGTCGTAGACCATGATCTCGACGAGCCGGCGCATGTTCTCCGGGCTCGCGTCGCGGTAGGCCTCGATCAGCACCTTGAGGCCCTCGGACGGGCCGTCACCGGCACCGAAGAGCGTGGGCATCCGGCCGACCGGCGGACCCATGGTGACCAGATGCGAGATCCGGGAGGGATGCTCCGTGGCCAGGCGCAGCGAAGTCTGACCACCCATCGAGTTGCCGACGAACGCGGCCTTCTCGATGCCGAGGGCGTCCAGGAACTGGATCGCCGCCTCCACGTGGTCGAGCCGGTCGACGGTCGCGGGATCCGACTCGCCCCAGCCGGGCATGTCGACCGCGTATACGTGGAAGTGCTCGGCCAGCGCCTCGATGTTGCCGGCGAAGTTGCTCCACCCCGTCGCGCCCGGTCCGCTGCCGTGCAGCAGCACGACCGGATGGCCGGAGCCCGCCTCGTAGTAGCGGAGCTTCCAGTCCTCGGTCTGGACCGTGCGCGCGATGTCCTTGGCGTCGAGGGTCATCAGTTGGCCTCCCCGTTCGGCGCGGGCGCGGCGGCCAGCAGCCCGGCGACGACGCCCGGGGGGGCGGTGGCCCCAGCTGTGCAGCCTGTCGAGCGTCTTCACCTCCCACGTCTCGTCGTCGATGATCAGCCCGCCCCAGCCGTACTCGACGCTGAAGCCCGAGGGAGTGAAGACGTAGAAGCTGAACATCCGGTCGTTCGGATGCATCCCGAGCGTCATCTCGAACGGCTGCTTGGCGTCCATGCAGCGGTCGTAGGCCAGTCCGACGTCGCGGATGTCGGTCACCTCGACCATGAAGTGATGGGTCTTCTTCGGCGACGGCAGGTCGCCGAAGGCCACGGTGTGGTGACGGCCGTTGCAGTGCAGGAAGATCAGGTCGGCGACCACGCCCGGGGCCAGTTCCTCGACGATGACGTCGCTGATCTTGAAGCCGAGCAGGTCGATGTAGAAGTGCAGGTAGGTCTCTCGCGAGACGCCGTGCGCCAGGAGGACCTGGTGGCCCGCGCCGCCGGCGCCCGTCACGAACCCGCCGAGCAGCTTCGCGGACGCGAACGGCGTGGCGGCGTCGGCCAGGCCGGTGACCAGCTCGACCCGGTTGCCCATGGGGTCCGTGGTGACGAAGATCCGCTCCACCTTGCGGGCGGCGGCGAGGGCGTCGCCGCCTTCGGTGACCTCGATCCCGGCCGCACGGACCTTCTCGACCAGCGCGTCGAGCGTGACGGAGTCCGAGACCTCGTAGCCGGTGGCCACCAGGTCGTCGGCGGGCCCCCTGGTGATGATCCAGCGGTGCGCCTTCTCGTCCGTGCGCAGCGTGAACCCGCCATCGGTCTTCTCTCCGAACTGCATGCCCAGCAGCTCGACGGCGAAGCGCTCCCAGTCAGCGAGGTCGCCGACCTCGTAGACGACGTAACCGAGCTCCTTGACTCCGGACATCTCTCTTCTCCTTCTCAGGTAACCGATCTCAGGCGGGGACGGCGAGGCTGCTGACGTCCGCCGCCGCGACGAACTTGTCCGGACGGAGCGCCACGGCGCGGGCGCCGTACCGGCGCAGCCACGGCAGGAGGACCTCATCGAGGTCGACGATCTCGTCCGGGCCCTGCGTGTACGCGGTCTTCGGCCGTACCGCGACGTAGCGGGCATCGAGCGCGTCCCAGCCCGCCTTCTCCTCCGCCGTCAGCAGGGTCGCGGGGTCGATGTCGTCGCCGAGCAGCACGAAGCCGTCGCCAAGGAGATCGTCCAGGCGTGCCATCCGGCCGGCGGCGTCGCCGGCGGTCGGCTGCGGGACCATCCGGCCGACGATGCTGGCGTCGCCCAGCGGCCCCCTGATCCATCCGCCCTCGAGCACCGGCGGGGCGATGAGCGGCGGCTCGAACGGGGTGACCGTGTCCTGAGGAACCGCGTTCATCGCGGCCTGCTCCTCCTCGGACAGCTCCTGCTTGATGACCCGCCCGAGCTCGACCGCGAGCCGGGTGTAGAAGGCGGCGTTCGGGCGCCGCTCCGCCTCGTAGGTGTCCAGCCAGCTTTCGGGCAGCTCTCCCTTGATCACGCGGGCGAGCTTCCAGCCCAGGTTGTGGGCGTCGCGCATTCCGGTCTGCATCCCGGCTCCGGCCCACGGCGGCATCAGGTGGGCCGCGTCCCCGGCCAGGAACACCCGGCCCTTGCGCCATGTGTCGGCCATCCGGGTGTGGTGCTTGTAGAAGGCGTGCTGGTGGATCTCGACGTCCTCCTCGGTGACACCGAGCGCCTTGAGCAGCGGCCAGACCTCGGCGCTGGTCGGGTAGTTCTCAGGGGACTCGCCGGGTTTGAGCGGGATCTCCCATCGGTGGTTGCCGGCGGAGAGCGCGATGTCGACGACCGGCCGCTCCTTGTCGGACCAGAAGGTCAGGAAGTCCCGGTCGGGCCACCACCTCTTGACGCGGCAGTCGATGATCACCCACATGACGTCGTTGGTGTCGCCCAGCAGGCGGCAGCCCACCACTCCGCGGATCGTGCTGCTGCCGCCGTCGGCACCGATCGCGTATCGGGCGCGGGTGGTGCGGGTCTCGCCGGTCGCGGTGTCCGTCGAGGTGACGGTGACGCCGTCGGCGTCCTGGTCGATCCCGGTGACCTCGGCGCCGTAGTGGACGGCGATGCGGTCGCCGTGCTCCCGCGCGGCCGCGCGCAGCTCGGCCTCCATCGTCGGCTGGTAGATGTTGTAGAAGCGCGGCCTGCGGCCCAGCGTCGAGGGCGGGTGCTCGACCCGCATGATCTCCGTACCGCCGTAGGTCACCCACCGCAGGGCCCGCTGGGGGTCGATCTTCTTCTCGATCCGCTCGTCGACGCCGAGGTCCTGGAAGATCCGCATCGTCCAGTCGTTGACGGTCACGGCCCGTGCCCGGGGATAGATGTCCTTGTCCCGCTCGAGGGCGACGGCGGAGACGCCGTACCTGGCGAGGGTGAGTGCGGCGATCACGCCGGTCGGGCCGTACCCGACGATCGCGACGTCCGCGTCGTAGCTCTCGGTCATGCGCTGACTCCGTTCTCTGCCGCCACGCGCTCGATGCGGCACTTTTGGACGAACGTTCGGTCCAGGCGTGAGGAGAGTAACAATGAGCCGCGGCGACATGTCAAGGGCCGTCGCGAACGGAGCCACCACCCGCGCGGCCGGGCCGTGGGGATGAGCCGCCATCGCCGCATCTCTAGACTTCGGCGCGTGGAGAAACCCGCGCGGGAGGCGCACACCGGAAACCGCCGCGGCCGCAGGTCGCGGCAGGAGATTCTCGACGCGGCCGCCCGGGTGATGTCCGTGCGCGGCTACGCCGGTACGTCGATCTCGACGCTCGTGCAGGAGACGGGCCTGCCGAAGAGCGCCTTCTACCATCATTTCGACTCCAAGGCGGGGCTGCTCTCGGCTGTCATGGCCCAGGGGGCGCAGAACTTCTTCGACGCCATGCGCGAGGCCCACCGGAACCCGCCGGTGGGCGGCACCCCGCGTGAGCGTCTGGGGTGGTACCTGCAGAAGACGGGCGAGGTCTTCGTGCACCGGGAGGAGTTCCTCCGCCTGTTGCTGGTGCTGGTGATGAGCAACGAGGCCGCCGAGGCGCGGGAGGCGATGCGGACCGTGATCGCGGTCCGCGACGAGGGCCGCGACTACATGCGGCACATGATCCGCTCGTCGTTCGCGAGCGAGGGCGAGGACGCCGCGAACGCGGTCGCGGACGCCCTCGCCCACTTCGGCATGGCCGGGTTCGACGGCGCGTTCGTCTCGCTGCAGTCCGAGGACGGCAAGCCGATCTCGGAGTTCATGGAGCAGCTCGCCGACGCCATGGTGGCGATCGGCGAGGCGCTGATCGCCGACCGCTGAGGCGGACCCGGGGCGGCGCGACGGTCAGGCGGGCCGTTTCTCGCGCCCGGCGACGATCGTGAGCGCGATGTCGATGATCATGTCCTCCTGGCCGCCCACGAGCCGGCGGCGCCCGCACTCCATGAGGATGTCGCGGACGTCGACGCCGTACCGTGCGGCGGCGGTCTCCGCGTGGCGGAGGAACGACGAGTAGACGCCGGCGTACCCCAGGGTGAGGGTCTCCCGGTCGACACGAACCGGGCGGTCCTGCAGCGGGCGGACGATGTCGTCGGCGGCGTCCTGGAGCTGGAACAGGTCGCATCGGTGCTCGAAGTCCGAGAGGTTCGCGACCGCGATGAACGCCTCCAGCGGGCAGTTGCCCGCGCCCGCGCCGTGACCGGCCAGCGACGCGTCGACCCGGTAGACGCCGTTCTCGACCGCGACGACGGAGTTGGCGACCGACAGCGAGAGGTTCTCATGGGCGTGGACGCCGATCTCGGTCCCGGCGTCAAGAACGTCGCGGTACGCGCGGACCCGCGCGGCCACGTCGTTCATCGTGAGCCTGCCGCCGGAGTCGGTGACGTAGACGCAGTGCGCGCCGTAGGACTCCATCAGCTTCGCCTGCCGGGCCAGCTCCTCCGGCGGGGCCATGTGGGAGAGCATCAGGAAACCGGACACGTCCATGCCGAGTTCGCGCGCCGCGGCGATGTGCTGGGCGGAGATGTCGGCCTCGGTGCAGTGCGTGGCGACCCGGACGGAGCGGACGCCGAGGTCGTACGCGTGCTTCAGCTCGTGGACGGTGCCGACGCCCGGCAGCAGCAGCGTGGTGAGGCGGGCGTTCACCAGCACCGATGCCGCGGCTTCGATCCACTCCCAGTCCGTGTGCGACCCGGGACCGTAGTTGAGCGACCCTCCGGCAAGGCCGTCACCGTGCGCGACCTCGATCGCGTCGACGCCGGCCCGGTCGAGCGCGGTGACGATGCGCTTGACGTCCTCCAGGGTGATCCGGTGGCGTACGGCGTGCATCCCGTCGCGCAGCGTGACATCCTGGACGAAGATCGGAGTAGCCATCAGTGACCCGCCTTCCCTGCCGCGATGCGCTCCGCGACCCGCAGGCCGGCGGAGGTCATGATGTCGAGGTTGCCGGCGTAGGCCGGGAGGTAGTGTGCGGCGCCCTCGACCTCGAGGAAGACCGACACCTGGTGGGTGGGCCGGGAGGCGCCGCGGGCGAGGAGCGTCCCGACCGGCTGGTCGGCGGGGATCTCGGTGATCTGCACCTGCTGTTTGAGCCGGTAGCCGGGGACGTAGGCGGCGACGTCGGCGACCATCTTCTCGATCGACCGCCGGATCTCCTCCGGTGCGGCCGGGTCCGGTGCCGCGACGAGGCAGAAAACCGTGTCCCGCATGATCATCGGTGGCTCGGCGGGGTTGAGTATGATGATCGCCTTGCCGCGGCGCGCCCCGCCGACCTGCTCGATGGCGGCCGCGGTGGTCTCGGTGAACTCATCGATGTTGGCGCGGGTGCCCGGACCGGCCGACTTCGACGCGATCGACGCGACGATCTCGGCGAACTCGACCGGCACCACACGGGCGACGGCGGCGACGATCGGGATCGTCGCCTGGCCGCCACAGGTGACCATGTTGACGTCGGGTGCGTCGAGGTGCTCGTCGAGGTTGACAGCGGGGATGACGTAGGGCCCGATCGCCGCCGGGGTCAGGTCGATCAGCCGCTTCCCGAGCGGGGTCAGCTTCGCGGCGTTCACCTCGTGCGCCTTCGCCGAGGTGGCGTCGAAGACGATCCCGATCTCGTCGAAGTCCGGCAGCGCGATCAGCCCGTCGACGCCCTCGTGCGTCGTCCGGACGCCGAACCGGGCGGCGCGGGCCAGGCCGTCCGACTCGGGGTCGATGCCGACCATGGCGCCCATCTCGAGGTGGTGCGCGCCGCGCAGCACCTTGATCATCAGGTCGGTGCCGATGTTGCCCGATCCGATGATCGCGACCTTCGTCTTGCTCATGGTGCTGCTCCTTCGACGAAGCGGACCGTCACCGTGCCGAGGCCGGACAGGGTGGCGGCGACGGTGTCACCGGCGGCGACCGGCCGCATCGGGCCGAGCGCGCCGGAGAGGACGACCTGCCCCGCGCGCAGCGGCTCGCCGAGGTCGCGGGCCATGCGGGCCAGCCACACGACGGCCTCGATCGGGTCGCCCAGGCAGGCCGCGCCGGTCCCGGTGGATACCTCCTCACCGTTGATGCTCATCGACATCGCGACGTCCACCGGCTCGAACTCGTCGAGGGAGCGGCGCTCAGTCCCGAGCACGTAGGCACCCGAGGAGGCGTTGTCGGCGACCGTGTCGCCGAAGGCGATGTCCCATCCGGCGATCCGGCTGCCGCAGATCTCGAGCGCGGCGACGCCGTACTCGATCGCCTCCCGGACCTGCGGGGCGTCGAGCGGGCCGTCGGCCACGTCGGAACGGAGCACGAACGCGATCTCCGCCTCGACCCGTGGCTGGAGGACCCGCCCGACCGGGATCGCGTCCCCGTCGGCGTACGCCATGTCGTCGAAGAGGACGCCGAGGTCGGGCTGGTCGACGCCGAGCTGCCGTTGCACGGCCTCCGAGGTCAGGCCGATTTTGCGGCCGGTGATCCGGGCGCCGGCGGCGAGGCGGCGCCCGGTGAGCGCCGCCTGGACGGCATACGCGGCGGCCAGGTCGTCCCGGCCGATCAGGTCCCGCACGGGGGCGCAGGGCACGCCGGACGCGGACGCCCCGGCGAGCCGCTCGACCGCGGCGGCGATGTCGGACTGGCTCGTGGCGGCGAGCCCGGTGGTTTCGGTCACTCTCCCACTGTGCGGGCGGCCTCCGGCGCCGAACCAGCACTTCGTCTCGTTCAGCGATACGCTGCGGAGGTGAAGGAAACGGCCGACCTCGACACCGTGCTGGGCAAGGCGGTGACGATCCTTCGTGCCTTCCGATCCGAGGACCGGGTCGTCAGCCTCGCCGAGCTGGTGCGGCGTACCGGCCTCCACAAGGCGACTGTGCACCGGCTGTCCGGCGACCTGGTCGCCAACCGCCTGCTCGACCGCGCCGACGGCGGCTACCGGCTCAGCGGCGGCCTCTTCGAGCTCGGGATGCTCGCCTCGCTGGAGCGCAGCCTGCTCGAGGTCGCGATGCCGTTCCTTCAGGACCTTTACGAACGCACCCACGAGACCGTCCACCTCGGAGTGCGGGAGGGTCACGACGTCGTCTACGTCGCCAAGATCGGGGGTCACCGCCAAGCCAAGGCGCCCTCGCGCACGGGCGGGCGGATGCCGCTGCACTGCACGGCGATCGGCAAGGCTCTGCTCGCGTACGCCGACGCCGACCTGCGGCGCGAGGTGCTGACCGGGCCGCTCGAGCGGCGCACGCCGCACACCGTCGTCGCGCCGGGCATCCTCCGGCGCCAGTTGCAGCACGTCACCGAGACCGGCGTCGCGTTCGAGCAGGAGGAGTCGGCCGTCGGGCTCGTGTGTGTCGCCGCGCCGGTGCTGGGGGGCGGCGACGAGCCGCTCGCCGCGATCAGCGTGGCCGGCCCCAGGCACAGGTTCCGGCCCGAGGGACACGTGACGGCGGTGCGCGCGGCGGCGGCCGCGCTCGGCAGCACATTGAGTCGGCGCGACCTCCTCCGCTGAACCGGCTTCTCAGCGGGCGCGAGTGATCGCGTCGGCGATGGCCACGAGCGCGGCGATGAGCGGCTTGATCTGCTTCGGGGAGCTGGTTCCTCCGGCGAAGCCGCTCAAGGCCTCGCTCTCCATGGCCCGGTACGCGATGAACATCAGCACCCCGACGTTCGGCTGCTCAATCGTTGAGTTCCTCGGACCAGATTTCCGGTTCGGCAATCCAGCCCGCTGTCAGGATGAGGCGGGTTCGACGGTCCGACGAATGCCTTGGTCGGCTGCCTGTTCTCCACCGCGGTGCGCTTGGTGAACGGCAGCACGAACCGGGACGGGTGGGCGGCGTCGCGGTAGATCTTGTGGGTGACGGGGCGACCGACCGGCAGGTGGAACACGTCCGGCAGCAGCGCGTTGTGCGCGTCGGGCGGCGGTTCGTTGGACATCGGGCGCCACCGAGCTCCGCCCCCGCCGGTCAGGCCGGAGACACCGACAGGGTCCAACGGGTTTCAGTCGACACGGTTCAGTCGAACGGAGTCCAGCGGGATCGGTGAGAACATCGGCGGCTCCTCCTCCGGCGTCAGCGCCGTGGGGCCGTAGATCCAATCGGTGAAGGAGTAGTCGTAGGTGTCGCGGGCCCGCAGGAGCGTGTTGCGCCGGAGGCGGGCGGCGCCGTCCAGGTGCCACAGCTCGCCCCAGGCGCGGGCCGTGGTCAGGACGCGCCGGCAGTGCTCGGGGCGGACGGCTTCGTAGGCCGCCAGGGCGCCCGGCCAGTCGATCGCGCCGTCCTCGGCGCGGCGAACGGCCACGTGCCTGGCCAGCACCCAGCCGTCCTCGACGGCCATGATCGCGCCCTGGGCCATGTACTGCAGCGGCGGGTGGGCGGCGTCGCCGAGCAGCGCGATGTTGCCGTCGACCCAGGTCGTGATCGGGTCGCGGTCGAACATCCGCCACCAGCGGTCGCGCCACATCAGCGGGATGCCGGCCCGGACCTCCGGGCAGGTCTCGGCGAAGGCGGCGTCCAGTTCGTCGGGCGTGCCCCAGTCCGCCTCGCCCGCGAGGGCCTTGGGGGACTCGAAGACCGCGACCTGGTTGAGCATCTCGCCGCCGCGCAGCCCGTACTGGACGAAGTGGCAGCGCGGGCCGACGTGGACCGAGACCTCGCTGAGGTCGACGTCCCGGCCGGCCCGCTCGATGGGCACCGCGGCGCGGTAGGCGACGTAGGAGGAGCTGACCGGCTCGTCCTCGGCCAGAAGCCGGCGCGCGACCGAGTGCAGGCCGTCGGCGGCGATGACGACCCGGGCCTCGTCGGTGCGGCCGTCCGCCAGCAGCACCCGGGCGCCGGACGCCGTGTTCTCGTAGCCGCCGACGCGGGCGTCGGTCACCAGGTCGACTCCCGCGCCCCGGCAGGCGCGAAGGAAGATTCCGTGCAGGTCGCTGCGGTGGATGACCATGTACGGGAAGCCGTACCTGCGTTCCAGGTCGACCAGGTCCAGGCGGGTCAGCTCACGGCCGTCCACGGCGTCGCGCATCACCATGCTCTTCGGCAGCACGCCGAGGCTCTTGGCCTCCTCCAGCAGGCCGTAGTCGTGCAGGATCCGCGTGCAGTTGGGTGCGATCTGGAGGCCGGCGCCGACCTCGCCGAACTCGCGGGCCTGCTCCAGCACGCGTACCCGCAGGCCCTCGCGGGCCAGGGCGAAGGCCGCGCTCAGGCCGCCGATGCCGCCTCCGACGATCAGGACGTCGACGGGGTTCCCGGGGGTGGATGTCGTCACGCTGCTCTCCTCGAAGGCCGGGACGCTTACAGCCACGCCGGCAGGGCCGGCGCGAGGGAGCCGTCAGGGCCGGTCAGGGCGTGCGGGCGTCCGGCGAGGTACGCCGCCACGTCGGCGAGCGGGCCGTCGACGGTGGCGGGCTCGCCCTCGCCGGGCAGCTCCCAGCGGTCGCCGGTGTCGGTGGCCGGCCAGGACGACCGCAGCACCCGCGGCGCCGCCGCGCGGTGTCTGTCCACGCCCACGCTTGGCGGCGATGTCGTCGGCGAGGGCGGTCAGGAATCCGGCGGGCAGGTCGGTGAAGGCGACGCCGGAGGCCAGGTCGACGGCGTGGACGCAGACCTCGCGGGAGCGCAGCCAGGGGATCTCGGTCGCGGGGACGGTGCGGCCCTGGGCGGTGACGACCTCGGCGTTCCACCGGTCGACGTCCAGCCCGGCGATGCCCGCGGCGAGCCGTTCGGCGGACGAGGTCAGCCAGGCGGCCAGCTCGGCGGCCGGCATGCGGGAGCCCGCCTCGATGTCGGCGTCGCGCTGTTGCAGTGAGGAGTACATCGGGGTCGGCTCGCCGGTGGCGGCCCAGCGCACCAGGTTGCTCAGTGCGTCGGCGTTCGCCGCCACGTGGGCCACCAGGTGCTTGCGGGTCCAGCCCGGGAGCCCGGAAGGGGCGAGGTACTGCTCCTCCCCCCATCCGGCGGCGGCGCCGAGGAGCAGCGTGGTGCCCGTCTCGCACCAGCTCAGGACGTCGTCGAAGGTGCGGCGCATCAGGCCGCCCCGTCCTTGGCCACGGTGTTCTCGAGCCGGCCGATGCCCCGGATCTCGGCCACGACGCGCTCGCCGCCGGTCAGGTAGCGCTTGGGGGTGCGGGCGTGGCGACGCCGCCGGGGGTGCCGGTGGCGATGATGTCGCCGGGGTTGAGGCGCACGATGGTCGAGACGTACTCGACCAGTGCGACCGGGTCGAAGAGCAGGTCGCCGGTGTTGTCGTGTTGCATCACCTCGCCGTCGACGCTGAGGCTGACCTCGACCTCGGGGCGTACGCCGCCGGGCAGTTCGTCGGGGGTGACGAGGTAGGGGCCGACGGGGGTGGAGGAGTCCCAGATCTTGCCCTGCAACCACTCACGGGTGCGGAACTGCCAGTCGCGGCAGGTGACGTCGTTGAGTACGGTGAAGCCCGCGATCGCGGCCTCGGCCTCCGCGCCCCGGGCGCGGCGGACCGGCGCACCGATCACCACGGCGAGCTCGACCTCCCAGTCGAACTCCTCGGTCTCCTCGGGGCGGGCGATGTCGTCGCGGGCGCCGACGAGGCAGTCGGCGAACTTCGCGAACAGGGTGGGGTACCGCGGCAGGTCGCGGCCCATCTCCTGGATGTGGTTCTTGTAGTTGAGCCCCACGCAGACGACCTTCGAGGGGCGCGGGACCACCGGCGCGAAGTCCGCACCGTCGGCCGGGTACGTCGTGGCGGTGCCGGCGTCGGCGGCGGCGGCCTTGGCGGCCCAGTCGCCCGAGGCGAGGAGCTCACCGAGGTCGGCGGCGCCGAGGTCGACCAGCCGATCGCCGTCGAGCCGTACGGCCCGGGTCGAGCCGTCGACGCGGAGGGTGGCGAGCTTCATCGGGTGGTCCCTTCGATACGGGTGTCGTACTGAGTGCGGTCGAGCCGGAGAGCCTCGAAGACCGGGGCGTCGCCGAACCGGAACAGGTCCAGCGCGCCGGAGTCGGAGTCGGTGGAGCCGGCCTCGGAACGTGCCGAGAAGGGCTGCCAGGACGGGACGGCGAACAGGTCGCCGCGGGTGACCGTCCAGGTCCTGTCGCCGACGGTCACGGTCCCCGAGCCGTCGAAGACCTGGTAGACCGACGAGCCGGTCTCGCGGACCGGGGCGGTCTCGGCGCCACGCGCGATGCGGTGCATCTCGGCGCGGAGTGTGGGGAGCACGTCGGCGCCGGTGGCGGGGTTGGTGTAGCGGACGGCGGCGTGGCCGGGCTCGACCGTCCCGCCGAAGCCCTCGGCCTCCAGGGCGAGCTGGTCGGCCAGGGCGCGGTCGGTGAACTCCCACTTGTAGGACAGCAGCGGGGTGCCCGGGGTGAGCTCGCCGACCGACAGCGGGCGCAGGCCGGGGTGGCCCCACAGCCGCTCGGAGCGCGACCGCTCGGGGGTGATCCGCTCGGCGTCGCCGATCGCGTCGCGGCCGAACTCGAAGAACTGCGTCTCGGTGAGGTACTGGAAGGGGATGTCCAGGCCGTCGATCCAGGCCATCGGCTCACCGGCCGCGTTGTGGTGGGCGTGCCAGTTCCACCCGGCCTGCGGGAGGAAGTCGCCGCGGCGCATCGGGACCGCGTCGCCGCCGACGACCGTCCACACGCCCTCGCCCTCGACGACGAAGCGGAAGGCGTGCTGGGTGTGGCGATGCTCGGGAGCGTCCTCCCCCGGCATCAGGTACTGGATCGCGGCCCACAGCGTGGGCGTCGCGAAGGGCCGTCCGCCCAGCGCGGGGTTGGCCAGCGCGATCGCCCGCCGCTCTCCCCCGCGGCCGACCGGGACCAGCTCGCCGGCCTGCGCGGCGAGCCGCCGCAGGTTCTCCCAGCGCCACAGGTGCGGAACCGCGCGCGAACGGGGATGCGCCGGCATCAGGTCGCCGATCTCCGTCCACAGCGGCACGAGCAGCTCCTGCTCGAAACCGCGGTAGAGGTCCTCGAGCGCGGGAGTGACGTCGGGCTGGTCCGGCGCGTCGATCGCGCGGAGCCGCACCGGGGAGTTCGGCGTGGTCACAGGGGTGCTCATACGGCTAATGTTGCTGCGGTAGCCCCCTGGAGAAGACGTAATTCTGCTATGCAGAATCGAGGGCCCGTGGGCAAGCCGCTGAAGAATCCGCCGACCTACCTGATCAACAGCGTGGACCACGCGCTGCGGATCGCCGCGATGCTGCAACTGGAGGGCGAGCTGACCGTCTCGGAGGTCGCCGAGCGGCTGGGCGTGGCCCGCTCCACCGCGCACCGGCTGCTCGCGATGCTGGTCTACCGGGACTTCGCGGTGCAGGACGAGCGGCGCCTCTACCGGGCCGGCCCGATCCTGGAGCTCGCGGCCCACTCCCCCTCGGCCGCATCTCGCCTGCGGGCGCGGCCCTGCCGCACCTGCACCGGCTGGTCGGCGTGCTCGACGAGTCCGCCAACCTGACGGTGCGCACCGGGGACACCGTCCGGTTCATCGCCAGCGTCGAGTGTTCCCAGACCCTGCGGGTGGGCTCCCGCGAGGGCATGGTGTTCCCGGCCCACCACACCACGGCGGGGCTGCTGCTGCTGGCGGAGCTGACCGACGAGGAACTCGAGGCGGTCTACCCGGCCGAGCGGTACGCCGACCGGCCTGCTGAGCGGCTTACCGCCCGGCCCGACCTGGACCGGCTGCGGACCGAGCTGGCCCGGGTGCGGCGCAAGGTTTCGCGCTCAACCAGGGCCGCTCGGAGCGCGGCGTGGTGGCGGTCGGCGTGCCGGTCAGGGCCCCGGACGGGACTGCCCTCGCCGGCCTGTCGGTGTCGATGCCGAGCGGACGCTACGACAAGCACCGGCTGCCGTCACTGGTCGGCATCCTTTCTCGTACCGCAGGCGCCGTCGAGGCCGATCTCGCCCGCTGAACGGCCGGCTGCCGCGGCGAGCACGATCAGGCTCCCGTACGCGTCACGCCGCCGCAGCCCCGCGATCTCGGCGCCGGACCGGATCCGGCGCGGCGTCAGGCGAGCTCGCGGCGCATGGACGCGAGCACGGTCTCCTTCGCCCAGAGCGCGTCGTGGCCCGGTATGCCGAGCAGGACGTCGCCGCTGAGGCCGTCCATGAGGCGGCAGTGCCTGACGGCGAAGTCCTCGGCCGCCTCCGCGCCGAGGTCCGACAGCCTGCGCACGATGGCGGCCAGCTCGGCCGCCCACGAGCGGAAGAAGCCGTCGAGCCGGAGCAGGGTCTCCTCGTCATCGGGCGGCCGGGCGATGACCTGCGCCCACAACCGCCAGCGCACGTCCTGTGGCCCTTGCGGCAGGTAGAGCTCGACCAGGCGGTCCAGTGCCGCGCGGGCGTCCAGGCGGGCCAGCTCGGCTCCGCGGCGCTCGTCGAGGTCGGCCTCGCTCATGAGCAGGGTGGAGACGAGGATGCGGTCGCGGCTGCCGAAGTAGTAGAGCACGTGGCTCGTGCTCATCCCGGCCCGGTCGGCGATGTCCTTGACGCGCAACTGGGTGAAGCCGACCTCCTCGATCGCCAGCAGGGCGGCCTTGAGCACGTGTGCCCGCATGTCCGGGCGCTCAAGGGTGATCTTCGACTCCCGCACCATGCGCATCACGGTAGCGCCTTCCCGTCCTGATTCGCGGTCGAACATAGACCTCTGCTCAAACTTTGAGTACGGTTCAAACCTTGTCGCCGCTCCCTGACGCGATCCGGAGGAAGAGTGAGACTGACGCCCACTGAGCGGGATCGGTTGCTGCTGTTCACGGCGGCCGAGCTGGCCCGTTCCCGGCGGGCCAGGGGCCTGCGGCTCAACGTGCCCGAGGCGACGGCGCTGATCGCGGACACCGTCTGCGAGGCGGCCCGCGGGGGCGCCCGGCTCGCCGAGGCGATCGAGGCGGGCCGCAGCGTGCTGGGCCCGGACGACGTGCTGCCCGGCGTGCCGGACGTCGTGACCGAGATCCAGGTCGAGGCGGTCTTCGACGACGGCTCCCGGCTGGCGGTGGTCACCGACCCGTTCGGCGGCGGCTCGCTGGGCCCCGACGCCCCGGGCGCGCTCTTCGCGGCCGACCATCCGGAGGAGGCGCCGGAGACCGTCCAGATCGAGGTCGTCAACACCGCGTCCGTCCCGATCAGCGTCACCTCGCACTTCCACTTCTTCGAGGTCAACCCGCGGCTGCGCTTCGACCGCGCCCTCGCCTACGGCCGCCGCCTGGCCGTGCCCGCGGGCTCGACGGTCCGGTTCGAGCCCGGCGTCGCCCGTACGGTGCCGCTCGTCGCGATCGGCGGCGCGCGGGTGGCCGTCGGCTTCGCGGGACTGGTGGACGGGCCGCTGGACGCGCCGGGCGCGTTCGAGGCGGCGATGGAGCGGGCCCGCGCGTGCGGATATCTGGGGGCGTGATGAGTACGTACGGCTACCGCGAGGGCGACCGGCTGCGGCTCGGCGACTCGGGCCTGGTGGTGGAGGTCGAGCACGATTCGCAGAAGCGGGGCGAGGAGTTCCTGGCCGGGTTCGGCAAGACCGCCAGGGACGGGCTGCACCTGAAGGCCGCCTCCGTACGGGAGACCTGCGACCTGGTGATCAGCAACGTGCTGATCCTGGACCCGGTCCTCGGGGTGCGCAGCGCCTCGATCGGCGTCCGCGAGGGGCGGATCCACGCGATCGGCCGCGCCGGCAACCCCGACACGCTGGACGGCGTCGACGTGGTGGTGGGCACCGGGACCACGATCGTGCCCGGCGAGGGCCTCATCGCGACCGCCGGGGCGATCGACACGCACGTGCACCTGCTGTCGCCCCGGATCATGGAGGCGTCGCTGGCCTCCGGCGTGACGACGATCATCGGGCAGGAGTTCGGCCCGGTGTGGGGGGTCGGGGTGAACTCGCCGTGGGCGCTGCGGCACGCGTTCAACGCCTTCGACGCCTGGCCGGTCAACATCGGCTTCCTGGCCCGCGGCTCCTCCTCCCACCCCGCGCCCCTGGTCGAGGCGCTGGTCGAGGGCGGCGCCTCGGGCTTCAAGGTGCACGAGGACATGGGCGCCCACACCCGCGCCCTGGACACCGCCCTGACCGTCGCCGAGGAGTACGACGTGCAGGTGGCCCTGCACACCGACGGGCTCAACGAGTGCCTGTCGGTGGAGGACACCCTGGCCGTGCTCTCGGGAAGGACGATCCACGCGTTCCACATCGAAGGGTGCGGCGGCGGGCACGTGCCGAACGTGCTCAAGCTGGCCGGGGTGCCCAACGTGATCGGCTCGTCCACCAACCCGACGCTGCCGTTCGGCCGGGACGCCATCGCCGAGCACCACGGGATGATCGTCTCGGTGCACGGGCTCAAGCCCGAACTTCCCGGCGACGCCGCGCTGGCCCGCGACCGGATCAGGGCGGGGACCATGGGCGCCGAGGACGTCCTGCACGACCTGGGCGTCATCGGCATCACCTCGTCCGACGCGCAGGGCATGGGCCGGGCCGGCGAGACTGTCAGGCGCACCTTCGCCATGGCCGGGAAGATGAAGGCAGAGCGGGGCGCCCCCGGACGGCACGACAACGAGCGCGTCCTGCGCTACCTGGCCAAGCTCACCGTCAACCCCGCCATCGCGCACGGCCTGTCGCACGAGGTCGGCACGCTGGAGGTGGGCAAGCTCGCCGACATCGTCCTGTGGCAACCGGCCTATTTCGGCGCCAAGCCGCAACTCGTGCTGAAGGCGGGCTTCCCCGCCTACGGCGTGACCGGCGACCCGAACGCCTCCACCGACACCTGCGAGCCGCTCGTGCTCGGTCCGCAGTTCGGCGCGCACGGCGCGACCGCCGCCGACCTGTCGGTCGCCTTCGTGGCGCAGGCCGCCGCGTCCGGCGACCGCCTGCCCACCCGCAGGCGCCGGGTCGGCGTGCGCGGCACCCGCGGCATCGGTCCCGCCTCCATGGTCCGCAACGCCCGCCTCGGCCACGTGGACGTCGATCGGCACGGCCGCGTCTCGCTCGACGGCGAGCCCGTCGAGTCCGGACCGTCCGACTCCGTCTCGCTGAACCGCCTCTACTTCCTCTGAGGCGATCTGGCTTCCCCGCGGGCTGAGCGCCGACTACGGCGGCTACGGGACGAACGGGCATGTCGATCTGCGTCACCCGGCAACAGCCCGCCCGCGGATTGGCCGGGTGCCGCGAGTCGACCTGATTCGCCTGTTGACGGAGGGTGCGCCATTTCGTACGTTCCGCGTAGGCCGTCCCCCGGGCGCCCCGAACCGGAAGGGGTTGCAGTGACCAGCGAGCCGGATTCGAACGGGACTGCGCCCAACATCGGGCCGCATATCGGGCCGGATGTAGTGCCGGGACCACTTGCCACGCCACCACCGGAGTTCGCCCGCAGACGCGAGTCGGGACCGCTGGAGCCGGCGACCATGCCCAGCGGCGACCGCGTCCCGATGGCCGTCCGGTACGAGGACGTCCGCGCCCTGCTGGCCTCGCCCACGTCCAGCCGCAATCTACGCCTTCCCGGGTTGCCGCGGTTCGTGAGCGGCGTCGGCATCGACGACGACCCGGACGCGCTGGTCAATCAGGATCCGCCGGAACACACGCGCTACCGCCGGATCATGCAGGGCACCTTCACCCCGCGCCAGATCGAACCGTGGCGTCCCCGCATCGCGAGGATCGCCCAGGAACTCCTCGACGGCCTGGGCGACCGCTTCGACCTGGTCCAGGGATACGCGCTGCGGCTACCGGCCCATGTCATCTGCGAGATGCTCGGCGTGCCGATGGACCACTACGAGCAGTTCGTCCGATGGACGGATATGTTCCTCACCACCTCCACGGCCACCGAGCAGGCGCGTTACGAGGGCCACGCCGACTTCATGGCCTATGCCGCCGAGCTGGTCGCCCAGCATCGCCTCTCCCCCGGCGAGGACCTCATCGTACCGCCGGTTACGAGACGACAGCCTCGATGATCGCCCGTGGCGTGTTCCGGTTGCTTCTCCACCGGAGCCAGTGGGACGAGTTGGTCACGGACCCGGCCCTGACGGCTACCGCGGTCGAGGAGATCCTGCGCTACGACGGGCCGCCGGCCAGCGCCTTCATGCGTCGCATCACGGAGGACACCGACCTGCCCAGTGGCTCGCTGAGGGCGGGGACGGTCGTCATGCCGAACCTGAACGCGGCCAACCACGACCCGCAGGCGTTCCCCGAGCCCGGCCGGTTCGACATCCACCGTTTCACCGGCCATCCCCCCAACCCGCATGTCGCGTTCGGTTACGGTCCGCACCGCTGCCTGGCCGCCAGTCTCGCCAGGGTCGAGCTCACCGAGGCGATCAGAGCCCTGGTCACCCGGCGGCCCGCCCTCCGCCTGACCACCTCGCCCGAGTCGGTGACGTGGAGCGACGGCCTGGTCCTGCGGCCGGTCGCCATGCACGTCACCTCGGCTGGATGACGCTGACGGGGCCTCCACCCGCGGTGCCGGACGCCGGAGTAGCCGCCACTTCAGTCGGACGTGGCGTCGGCTGGCCGTGAGCCGGCGGCGTCCAGCGCGGCCGGCGTGGTGGCGTCGAGCGCAATCGATCCGGCGGCGATGTTCGCCTCTATTGCCCCGATCGCAGAGGAACCTCCGGTTCGACTTCAACACAAGGCCGACCAGATCGCTCATCGCGAGAGGCGGCCGAAACTGCCCTATCCGTTTGAGCAGGATTTTGGACTTGCTGGTCCATTTTTCGCTCGTTAGCTTGTGACCGCCCGGCCCCCGAGGCCGGACGGTGTCACGCATGGCGACGAGAGACTGGAGTTTCCCATGCATGCGATTCGTATCAGCGAGTACGGCGGTGCCGAGGTCATGCACTGGACCGAATTGCCCGATCCCACGCCTCGGCAGGGAGAGGTGCTCGTCCGGCTCGGCGTGGCCGGGGTGAACTACATGGATGTCGGCGTACGGACGGGGCCGGCTCCCGGCTGGACCCTTCCCGCGATCCTGGGAATCGAGGGCATGGGGTATGTCACCGCCCTCGGCGACGGCGTACGGGAGTTCACCATCGGTGACAGGGTCGCCTGGTATTACCACCGGGGCAGCTACGCGCAGCAGATCGCCATCCCGGCGGAGTCGCTGGTGCGTGTTCCCGAAGACGTGGACGACGAGACGGCGGCGTCGGTGATGATGCAGGGACTCACCGCCAACCACCTCACCACCGAGACCTACCAGATCAAGCCGGGCGACACGGCGGTGGTGCACGCCGCCGCCGGAGGAGTGGGGCTCATGGTGACCCAGATGGTCAAGGCGAGAGGCGGCGTCGTCATCGGCCTGGTCTCGCGGGAGGAGAAGACGCCGGTCGCGAAGGAGGCCGGAGCCGACCACGTCATCGTCTCCAGCGGCGGCGGCTTCGAGGATCGAGTGCGGGAGCTGACCGGCGGCGAGGGCGCGCACGTGGTGTACGACGGAGGGGGAACGCCGACGTTCCGGTCGTCGCAGTCGGCCCTGCGCCGACACGGTGTGCACGCCTACTACGGCCCCCTCATGGGCGTCCCCTCGCTCACCCCGACGGAACTGCCCAACAGCATCCTGTTGTCCCATCCGCTCGTCCGCGATCACGTGCCGACCCGGGAGGCGCTGCTCACGCGTACGGCGGAGGTGTTCGACTTCGTCAGGAAGGGGCTGCTCAGGCCGATCGTCGGCGGGCGCTACGCCCTCGCGGACGCGGCGCGGGCGCACGCGGACCTCGAATCCCGCCGCACCGTGGGGAAGCTGCTGCTCCTGCCCTGAACGGATGACCCGGCCGTACGCGAGGGTCAGTCGGCCACGGGGATCGCCGCCCGCAACCGCGTGATCCACCAGTCGAGCGCGGCGCGCAGATGGGTGGACTCCCCGGTGGACAGCATGATCGCCACGCCTCCCTGGATGGCGGTGAGCAGCGCGGCGGCGCTCTCGTCGGCGTCGACGGACATGGGGAGCAGGCCATTTCGCTGCAATGCCCTGACTCCGCCGGCCAGACTCTGCTGCCAGCGTCTCATGAACTCGGCGACGATCGCCCGTGCGCCTGGCGTGGTGCGTCCCACCTGCAGGAACAGCGAATACAGCGGGCACTGGTCGCCCTGCGACTCGTAGCGCTCCACGAGGGTGTCCCGCCAGCGGTACCAGGCGTCCCAGGTATCGAGCCGGCGCAGCTGCGGCAGCTGCTCGTTCAGTGCCTGGTCCGCCTCGTACTCCGCGACCGCGAGCAGCAAGGCGTCCTTGCCTTCCGGGAAGTAGTGGAAGAGCTGGCTCTTGCTCGTGCCGGTTCGCGATCGGATGTCGTCCAGGGTGACGTCGGCGACCCCCTTCTCCCGGAGGACCTCGGCGGCACCCTCGACGATCCGCGCCCGGGTCGCCCGCCCCTTCGGCGTCAGCACATGTTGCATGGCCTCGCTCCTCGCCCCGCTGGACGTGGCGGCCACTTTAGTACACCCCTGTCGACTGGCGATCTACGTACCCCGGGCGTGCGGCTGTGCGGTCGAGCGTGGCGCAGACGGAGTTCCACCGGATCGCGCCTCGCCACGTTCACGATCGGGAGGCCGGGCGGAGGTGATCGAGGTCACCGCCCGGCCGCCGCACCCTGTTTCGAAAGCAGTACGGTTCGAACAACGGAGTACGGCGGCCGCCGCGAGATCGACGCCTGCCGATCAGGCGATGGAGAAGTCGTCGGCGTAGACGTTGCCCTGGCCGTACCAGCCGTTGACGTAGACGGTCACGGCGCCGGACGAGCCGGTGGTGAAGGACAGGGACAGTTCCTTCCAGCCGCCCGACGAGGCCCAGGTGGAGCCGGTCGCGCCGCCGGACACGCCGAGGAAGGCGAAGTTGCCCTGCACCCAGGCCTTCAGCGTGTACCGGTGGTTGGGCTCGAGCGTCAGCGACTGGGTGCACTGGCCGTTCTGGCTCTGCGTCGGGGTGACCTGCAGGGCGTGCGACCCGGAGTGCGCCGGAGTGCCGACGACCGTGCTGCCCGGCTGGCAGACCCACGGGCTGAGGCCGCCGGACTCGAAGCCGGGGTTGCCGACCGTACCGCCGCCGGACGACCCGTTGATCTTCAGGTTGAAGGTCGTGGTGTGGCTTCCGGACGGCGAGGTGCCGGTGACGGTGATCGGGTACGTGCCCGGCTGGACGGCCGAGGTGGTCGCCAGGGTCAGCGTCGAGCTACCGCCGGCCGTGACGGAGGCGGGGTTGAGCGTCGCGGTCACCCCGGAGGCGCCCCGGCCGTGGTGAGATTGATGGTCTGCGCGTCGCCGTTGGTCACCGCGGTGCTCACGGTGGCCGTCGCCGTCCCGCCGGGGTCGACAGAGCCGGACGAGGGCGACACGGAGATCGAGAAGTCGTTGTCCGGGGGCTGCTGGCCGCCCCCGGAGAACGGGGCGAACGTCTGGCTGAAGAACCAGGTGCTCTGTTCGATGCCCGAGCAGCTGTCCGAACCGCCGGTGCCGGGACAGCCGCCGTTGTCGCGCTGGAGCGCCCAGAACGAGATCATCGCGAGGCCCTTGCCGGTGGCCCAGTTCAGCACGGGCGCGGCGTCCGCGGTGCGGAACGTCTCGGCCGGGCCGTAGTCGTCGATGCCGATCATCTCGGTGACGCCGATCATGTTCCAGACCTGGTCGGACGTCTTGTCCGGGTAGAGGGCGGCAAGCTGGTCGTGGAGCCCGGTCGCCGCGGTCTGGGTGTCGGTCGCCATGTTGTGACTGGCGCCGTCGTAGTAGTCGAACGTCATGATGTTGACGACGTCGATCCTGGCGTTGTTGGTCTTGGCGTTCCGCAGCACGGCCAGGCCGCTGTCGGCGAGGCCGTGGGTGGTCGTCGGCAGCGTGTACGAGAACTGGACGGTCTTGCCGTTGGCGGCGGCCCAGTCCTCGGTCAGCTTGATCGCCTTGTTGCGGCGGTCGATCCCGGCGCTGTTGTTCAGCGAGTTGTCCTCGATGTCGAGGTCGATCCGGGTGACCCCGTACGTGTTGATCACGCTCTGGAAGACGGCCGCGATCGAGTTGACGTTGGTGCAGCTGTCGGCGATCTCGGTGCCGGTGTTGGTCGCCGTGTAACCGCCGAAGGACGGGATGACGTCACCGCCGGCGTTCCGGATCTTCGTGATCGACGCGCCGAACGTCGAGGAGGCGATCGGCATGCCGGTGTCGCCGTTCCAGTAGGCCGTGCACGAGCCCTTCGTCGCGGCCTGGAGGAACGCCATGGACAGATACTTCGCCCCGGACTGCTGGGAGAGCGTCGCGGGGTCCTCGCCGGTCCACGCCTCGAAGTACGGCGCGAACACGTGCGCGGGCAGGGCTGCCGCCGCCTGTGCGGCGGTCGCCCGTGTGGTCGCCGCCTGCGCGGTGGCGGTCTGGGTCGCGGTGAGGCCGAGCGTCGCGGTGGCGGTGGCGATCAGAGCCACGGCGGCGCGCAGCAACGTGCGTGGTCGCATGAAATCTCCTGCACCAGGAGTGATCGGCGCCTTGACGCCGATCGCGGGGGGTGATGGTGCACCGGCGAGACCGTCGGTGGATTTGCTACAGCAGCGAACTGCTGGACGAGCACACGGATCCGCGCATCCCATGGTCGGGACCGGCGAGCCTATTTGTCAAGGTTCTTAACAATTAACCGCTCCACCAGGGAAGACGCCGCACGCACCGGAAGGAGCAGGCGCGGGCGTGTCCCGGGCGCGACGTCGGCGGCGTCCCAATGGGCGAAGGCCGCTCCCGACAGCAGGGAGCGGCCTTCGCGCTCGTTCGGCGGCGTCAGCCTGGTCCAGGTCCGGTCCGCTCTAACGGCCCTGGAGCGACCTGGCGTTGTCGCCGAAGGTCCAGCCCTTCGACCCGTCCCAGTTGATGGACCAGGTCATCAGACCCTTGAGCTGGCCGTTGAAGCTGTTCCAGCTCTGGCTCACCAGGGACGGCGCCATGTAGCCGCCTCCGGCGCCGGGCTGGGCGGGCAGGCCGGGGACCTGCTTGTCGTACGGGACCCTGATCGTGGTGCCCTGGATGACCAGGCCCTTGTCCAGGCAGGTGGTCTGGGCGACGAATCCCTGGACCGTCCCGGCGGAGTAGGAGTCACCCGAGCAGCCGTACATGCTTCCGTTGTAGTACTGCATGTTCAGCCACCACAGGCGGCCGTTGTCCACGTACTTCTTGATGATCGGCAGGTAGGCGCCCCAGATCGAGCCGTAGGTGACGCTGCCTCCGGTGACGTACGCCGTCTCGGGGGCCATGGTCAGGCCGAAGTTGGACGGCATCTGGGCGAGCACGCCGTCGATGATGCGGATGAGGTTGGACTGGGAGGCGGACAGCTGGTTGATGTTCCCGCTGCCGCTGAGGCCGGTCTCGATGTCGATGTCGATGCCGTCGAAGTTGTACTTCTTCAGGATCGGCACGATGGTCTCGACGAAGCGGTCGGCGACGGTGCTGGAGCTGAGGTCGATGCCGGCGGTGGCTCCGCCGATGGACATCAGGATCGTCGCGCCGTCGGCCTTGGCCTGGCACATCTCGGCCGGCGTGGAGACCTTGACCGTGCTGTCCATGCCGTCTTCCCACAGGACCGTGCCATCCGAGCGGATGACCGGGAACGCCGCGTTGATCACGTTGTAGCCGTGCTGGCGGATGCGGGCGTCGTTGATCGGCGTCCAGCCGAACGGCGGGTGCACGCCGTTGGACGAGCCGTCCCAGTTCTCCCAGTACCCCTGGACGACCTTGCCGGCCGGCCGCCCCTTCACCGGGCACGTCGTGTCGCCGGGCGACGGCGAGGGCGAGGGGGAAGACGACGGAGACGGAGACGGCGACGGCGAGGGGGAAGACGACGGAGAGGGTGACGCGGACGGCGACGGAGACGGCGACGGTCCGCCGGGACCGTCGAAGCTGATGTCGTCGGCGTAGTAGGTGCCCTGGCCGTACCAGCCGTGCAGGTAGACCACCGCGCTCGTCTGTCCGGCACCGGTGGTGAAGGACACGCGCAGTTGCGTGTAGGCGGACGGCGACGAGGTCCAGGTGGACGATCCGCCGTTCACGCCGAAGTACACGTAGCTTCCGCGGACCCATGCGCTCAGTGTGTAGGCGGTGTTCGGCTTCACGGACACGGTCTGGGTGCACTGTGCGTTGTCCGAGCCGCTGGCCGCGCCGGCCAGCGCCTTGCCGCCGGTGTGGACCGGGGAGCTGACCACCGATCCCAGGCCGCCGGTGCAGGACCACGGGGAAAGGCTGCCGGTCTCGAAGTCGGAGTTCACGAGCAGATTGGCCGCGTTGGCCGATGTCTGCGTGAGGACGGCGCCCGCGGCCGCCAGCAGCAGCGATGCTGCCAGCGTCAGCAGGCGGGGTGTGCGCTTTCGCATGAAGGTCTCCTGAACCAGGAGTGATCGGAGCCAAGGCGCCGATCGCAGGGGGTGATGGCGCGCCGGCGACCTCACCGGTGGGCCGGTTCACCAGCGAGCCACTGGACAGTACGGATCCGTGGGTCCCATGGTCGGGACCCACGCTCTCACTGTCAAGGTTGTTTACAGATAACTCGCTCACCAGCGAGGATTCCCGCACGACCAGGGGATCGAGCGAGATCGAAGGCTTGGTCACCCCTCGCGCCAGAGGTCCGCCGGCCCGGCCCTGGTCGTCTCCGTCGCGGGTCAAGGGAAGCCGGGTTGCGGGTCGCCGAGGGCGTCCGTCCCTTGGATGTGCACCGGCACGATCTACTCGGCGGAGTCCTTTACGAATACGAAAACGCCGCCCGAATGGCACGGACGGCGCTTCCGGCACCCGCGAGTGCCGCGCCCGTTTGAGCGGGATTACGACCTGCGCCGCGATCGCCGAGGCGAACTCCCTCGCTCGGACAGCAGGAGGATCTGGGCTCTCTACATGACTGCGGCGGGCTCGGCCTTGCGCCGAGCCCGCCGCTCCGGCTCGATTCGGTCCTGGTCGCGCTCGCTGACAGGGCTCACAGGTCAGGAACGCCCGAGCCGGACCCGCGTCATGCCGTCAGCGCTGCAGTGTCAGCAGACCCGGCCGGTAGGGCAGGAGTCCGTAGTCACCGCCGGAGCTGGGGCTACGGCCCTGGTAGAGCAGCTGCAGGTTGCAAGGGTCGACGGTCTTGGTCTGATCGGGGTTGCTGCGGACCAGGTCACCGTGGCTGATGTCGTTGGTCCAGGTGGCGCCGCTGTTGGCCTTGCCGGCGAAGGGATTGCTCTCGGTCGCGGCATTCGGGGTCCACGTCCCGTCCAGGCTGTTGGCCGTGAACGAGCGGAAGTAGCGGCCCTGCGAGCCGATCGCCTCGACGAGCATGAGGTACTTGTTCTGGCCCTGGAGCTTGTAGACCTCGACCGCCTCGAACAGGTTGTTCGTCGAGTCGCTCATGACCGTCGTGTAGTTCGAGCCGAAGCTGCCCGGGAAGTTCCCGATGGGCATGCTCTGCCGGTAGATCTTGCCGTTGTCGCCGGCGAAGAACAGGTACATGTTCTGGCCGTCACCGATCAGCGTCTGGTCGATCGGCCCGGTGCCCGAGCCGGAGATGCTCGCGGTGGACAGCGTCTGCTGCGCCCCCCAGCCATTGGGGTTGGTGGGGTCGGTCGAGGTCCGGTAGGAGAAGGCGGTCCCGCCCCACTGGTAGGCCAGCACCCAGATGTTCTTGGGCGCGAAGTAGAACAAGGTGGGCGCGACGGTGGAGAAGTTCATCTTGGTCTGGGTGGCCGAGGCCATGTCGGACCAGTTCGTGAACGGGCTGAAGGCCATCGAACCCCAGGACGATCCGGTGTCGTGCGTCGTCGCGTAGACGATGTGCTTGCCGTTGTAGACGACGTTGGTGAAGTCCTTGAGCGAGACCCACCCCGACTTCGGAGTCGCCAGCGCGCCCGTCGACGTCCAGCGGTACGTCGACGGCAGACTGCACGTACCGGTCGGCGTCACCGACGGGGACGGAGACGGAGTCGGGGAGGGAGACGGGGAACGCGTCGGCGACACGCTGGGCGACTGCGTCGGGGAGGGGCTGGGCGTGCCCGGGCTGCCGGTGCAGGCCACACCGTTCAGAGAGAACGAGGTGGGCACCGGGGTGGAGCCGTTCGAGGAACCGTTGAACCCGAAGTTGACGCTGCCTCCGGAGGGAATGGAGGCGTTGTAGGAGACGTTGGAGGCGGTCACCGACGCGCCGGACTGGGTGTGGGTGGCGTTCCAGATCTGCGTGATCTGCTCGCCGGCGCCGAACGACCAGGTCAGCCGCCAGCCGTCGACCGCGTCACCGAGGTTGTTGATGGTGACGCTGGCGTTGAAGCCGCCCGGCCAGCTCGAACTGACGGTGTAGTCGACCCGGCAGGCGACGGCGGCCTGGGCGGGCTGTGTGGCCACCAGGCCGCCGGCTGCGGCCAGCAGCACCGGGATGGAGCCGATCACGAGGCCGCGGCGCGAGGCCCGCCGGGGCGGCGCCGCGGTCGTGCCGGCGGAGGGGCGCGGTGACCGCGCTCGCCAGGGCAGACGCATCTGTGTTCTCCTCATCATCATGTCCGGCCGCCGTCAGGGGCTGTGCGGGTAGCGGTCGGGGTGGCCGCGGTGCCGTTCGCGGTGAACCCGAAAGTCGTGGAGCCGCCGACGGCGACGGAGCCGTTGCAGGAAAAGCGGACACGCGGGGGTCACCCGCGCGATCGACGCCGCGCTCCGTGATCGGGGAACGCACACCACCAGGGCGTCGCGAACGGCGGTCCTCACCGCGCACCACCACATGGCAGGAGGAGGCCGCCTCTGGGACAGAGTTTGGGAAACCACGCCGAAATGTGTCAAGCCCCGTAAGAAAGTTTCAGAGCCGTCGCGGCGGAGACCTCCGATAACGCCTGATGAGCCGCACGCCCGTCCGCCGCCCCTCAGGGGTGCGAGGCGCGACCCTTGACATCGCCTCTTGGTCTTGTATTGGCTCCGACCTGTCACCACGGCCATCTGACAGAGAAGGAATCGCGCCAGGAAATTGTTAGCGCTAACAGCCGACCCGTGGCCACCACCCGGCGGCATGGTGCGGGCGGTCCGGCGGACAGACACCACGTCCCTGGAGCCGCTCTCTCGGAGAATCACCGATGAGGAGGTTCACGACGCCAAAGACGAACGTTACGGACGGTCGCCTTCGTCGCGTCGATCATCACCAGCGCAGCCGCGGGCCGTCCGGTGCCCGCGCGCGGACAACGTGCCTGGTACCCGGCCCCACGCCGGCGGCGTACGGTCGCGGGGCGCGCCCCGCATGGCCCGCGGAGCCGGTCGCGCTCCCTACCGCGTCCTCGCGCCGGTTCGGCCCTTGCCGCGGACCGCGAGGGGCGCCACAAGCACAGTGACGAGGGCGTTGCCGGTTACGCGGAGGGCCGGGGCCCCGCGGCGCGGCGGAGCCGGTTGGCGATCGCCAATCCCAGCCCCTCCTCCACCGGCAAGGACGCGACGATGAGGTCGCACCCCCGCTGGTCGAGCTCGCGCAGGAACCCGTACAGCCCGCGCGCGTAGGCGGCCATCGAACCGGGGACCGCCAGCACGGCGTGCGCCTTCACCGGAGCGTCGGCGAAGGAAGGAGGAAGAAGGACACCCACCTGGTGACCTAGCTCCTGCGCGAACTCCGCTTCGGCGACGACCTTCTCGGGCTCGACGAGGACAACCCGCGCACGCGGCGCGTAGTGTGACGGATGCTGGCCAGGCACCCGAATGCGGCTCGTCGCGGGGACCGCAAGCGGGAATCCCAACACCGCTTCGAGGTCCTCGCGCGTCACCCCACCGGGCCGAAGAACACTCGGGATCTCACCCGTGGCGTCCACGATGGTCGACTCGACGCCGACCTCGCAGGGGCCGCCGTCCAGCACGAAGTCGACGGCGTCACCGAGCTCCGTACGGACGTGGTTCGCCGTCGTGGGGCTGACCGAGCCGAAGCGGTTGGCGGACGGGGCCGCGACGCCTCCGCCGAAGGCCGACAGCAGCGCGAGCGCGACGGGGTGATCGGGCACCCGTACGGCCACCGTCTCCAGGCCACCGGTCGTTTCGAGGGGCACGCGGGGACCGCGTCGCAGGACCAGCGTGAGCGGCCCCGGCCAGAACCGTTCGGCCAGCAGGCGCGCCGTCTCGGGCACGTCCTCGACCCAGTCGCCGAGGTGCTGCGCGCCGGCGATGTGGACGATCAGGGGGTGGGAGGGCGGGCGCCCCTTGACCTGGAAGACGCGTGCGACGGCGGCGGGGTTCTCGGCGTCGGCGCCAAGACCGTAGACGGTTTCGGTCGGGAAGGCCACGAGGCCTCCGGCGCGCAGCACACCGGCCGCGTTCTCGATGTCACTGGTTCTTGCCGTCACCCTCGCAATCCTCTCACTGTTCCGCTCTCCGCATGTCGTGGTCTCGTCGGCGCATGACGGCCGGGCCAAGGCCGCAGGCACCGGGTGAGCACCCGGCGCACGAAATCCGTCACAGCTTAGAACCGTGTACGCGGTGGTGGCCCACAGGACCAGGCGGGCCGAGGCGGGTCCGTGGCGTAGCCGTGCACGGCGGCCTGTCGACGCCGCGCACCGCCTCCCGCTCGCCGTATCGCTTGGTCAGCCCCCGCGCCTCCAGGACGATCTCGTCCCGGATCGGCGTGTGCTCGGTCATGGCCCTTCCGGTTCTCTTCCGAACGCCCGGAGGCGTTGGCGAACATGATCGAGACAGCGCTCGTCTCGGCGACCCCCGATGCCCCCGAAATCGCAAGGCCTCACCTTGTGATTCATCGTCACTCGCTTACGAAAGCTTGTCAATGTACAAGCCAAGGCGGTGATGGAGGCTACGCGAGCCGCGGCACGCCGTTCATCATCGGCCCGATCACCGCCTGCCAGCCGGGGAAGAACCGGATCCGGCTCGCATTCCCACGAACGTAACAAGGTTTCCGTATCGCAGGAAAGACCCTTGTGATATGGCAAGTGTTCTGGTCTCATGTGGATCGCCGGGCGGAGGCCCTTCGGGCACCCCCCAACGCCTGTGCCGTCCTTTCCCCGGAGGGGATACATGAGACGCAGACTCTCGACGCTTCTGCTCACGATGACAGCCGTGCTGCTCGCCGCGACCAGCGCCATTGCCGCGGCGGGCCCGCCACCCCGCCCGCCCGCCGGTCCGGGTCCGGACCCGAGCCTCGCCACCCACACCTACACGTACGCCGACGCGCCGGTCGGCCAGCCCCTCAAAGGCTTCGCCCCCTACCTCTTCCCGGGTGACAACTACACCGCCAAGTTCCCGGGCGGCCTGATGTGGAGTTACTTCGCGCTCAACGAGGTGATGAAGGACCCCTCGGACTGCTCGGCCTTCGACTGGAGCGTGTTCGACAGGGCGCTGGACGAGGCCGCGGTGTGGGGCCGCCAGCTCGCCTTCCGGTTCTACGTGGAGTATCCCGGCGGCTCCGGGACGCATCCCGGCAACGGCATCCCGCCCTGCCTCGCCGGCAAGGCGGCGCTGCGCACCAACGGTCAGTGGGGCACGGTCAGCCCGGACTACGACGATCCTGACGTGATCAGCGCGTTCACCGGCTTCATCAACGCCTTCGCCGACCGGTACGACCACGCCGCGCCGGCGGCACCGCCGACCCGCGGATCGGCTTCATGTCCCTGGGCTTGGTCGGGCTCTGGGGCGAGTGGCACACCTGGCCGTACGACCGGGACACCTCGGACGGCTACCCGGACCTGATGCCCACCGACGCCACGATCGCCACGATCATCCACGCCTACGACGCGGCCTTCGACAACATCCAGCTCGAGGTGCGGTACCCGCTGGCCGGGGCGGAGACGCCGGGCATCGGCTTCCACGACGACTCCTGGCCCTACCGCGAGTGGCGGGGCGGCCGGCTCAAGAGCATGACGCTGCCGGTGTCGATGGGCGGCTGGGACGACGCGTTCACCCAGCTCCTGCTGAACCGGAACCTGGAGAACCGGTGGACCACCCAGTCGATCGGCGGCGAGGCCCGGCCGGAGATCCAGGGCACCCTGTACGCCAACTGGCCGGACGGCGGCGGGCAGGTGGACGACGTGCTGGCCGCCACCGAGCTCACCCACATCACCTGGATGATCAACCAGACCGGCGCGAGCGGCTACAGCCCGGCCGACCCGAAGGTCGCGGCCGGTGTCCGCAAGATGGGCTACAACCTGCACATCCCACAGGCCCAGTTCAACCCCACTGCGTCCGGCCCGTTCCGGGTCGGCGTGACCGTGCAGAACGACGGCGTGGCTCCCTTCTACTACCCGTGGACCGTCGTCCTCGGGCTGAAGGACGGCTCGGGCGCCGTGGTGAAGACCTGGGACACCGACTGGGACCTGCGCACGGTCCAGCCGCTGCGGATCCGTGCGTTCCCGGACTGGAACCTGCCCGGCGCCCCCGCCCAGATCGATTTCGGGCGGCCGGTGAACTTCTCCGCCGACCTCAGCACCGCGGGAGTCCCGGCCGGCACCTACAGCCTGGTGCTGAAGGTCCGCAACCCGCTCGAGGCGGTCACCCCCGACGTGCTGCGGTCCCGCCCGGCGGCGTCCCGGCTCACCGACTGGGTGATCGACCAGCACAGGCCGCCGTACCCGCTGTCGTTCGCCAACGCCGAGCAGAGCACCGACGGGTGGATGAACCTGGGCACGCTGTCCACCTCGGGCACCTGCCCCGGCGACTGCGCCGCGCCCAGCACCCCCGGCGGCCTGACGGTCACCGGTGTGACCGACACCAGCGTCTCGCTGTCCTGGTCGGCGGCGACGGACACCGGCGGCAGCGGGCTGCGCGGTTACGACGTCTACCGGGATGGCACGAAGATCACCTCAAGCCCGGTAACCGGCACCTCGTACACCGACACCGGGCGTACGGCCGGGCAGACGTACCGGTACGCGGTGCGGGCGGTGGACAACGCGGGCAACGCCTCCGGCCTGTCGGCGAGCGTGCCCGCGACCACCACCGGATGCGCCGGGGACTGCTCGGCGCCGACGGCGCCGACCTTGACGAGCACCGGCAAGACGGACACCAGCGTGTCGCTGTCCTGGAGCGGGGCCACCGACAACGTCGGGGTCACCGGGTACGAGGTGTTCCGCGACGGCGCGCTCGTCGGCTCCCCGGCGGGCACCACGTTCACCGACACCGGGCTCACCCCGTCCACCGCGTACGCCTACACCGTCAAGGCCCGGGACGCGGCCGGCAACCGGTCGGCGCCCGGCAACACCGTGACGGTCACCACCGACCCGCCCGCGCCGGCCACCGGCCTGGTGCTGGACGACTTCGACGGCTCGCCCGCCTACCCGTCGGCGCCCAGAACGACCTGGGCAAGTGGACCGGCGGCAACTGCTTCCTGGACGGCGGAGGATCCGGCACCATCACATCCGGCGCGCTGCAACTGCGCTACAACAACTGCGGCTGGTTCGGCAGCGACGTCGGAACCGACCTGACCACCAAGACCCACCTGGTGATCCGGATCAAGGGCGCCAACGGCGGCGAACAAAACCACTTCAACCTCAGCCTCGGCGGCACCACCAAGCTGTTCGCCGAATACACCCTCGACGGCGGCACACACCCCCAGATCACCACCTCCTACCAGAACATCCGCATCCCGATGGCCCCCAACGGCATCAACCGCACCAACCCCGGCCAGCTCGCCATGGGCTTCTGGTACGGCGGCAACTCCACCATCACCATCGACGAGATCCACTTCGAGTAAGCCGTCACCGGTCCGGGAGCCCGGCTCCCGGACCGGCGACCGACCTCGCACCGGCTCCTGATGAAGTGACGCTTTCCAAACGATAAGCTCCTTCTTCCAGGAGGTTCGAATGGCAAAGGTGGCCTTCGTCGGCGCGGGGAACGTCGAACTGACCCGCAAGATCCTCTCCGACCTGATGTCCAGCCCCGAGCTCGCGGGCAGCCTGCGGGTGGCACTGCACGACATCGATCACGACCGCCTGGCCACCGCCGAGACGCTGTCCCGCCGCCTGAACGCCGAAACGGGCGCGGGCGCGGTGATCGAGACCAGCGCCGACCGTGAGGCGGCGCTGGCCGGCGCCGACTTCGTGATCTGTCAGATCGACGTGGGCGGGTACGACGCGGCGCTGGCGGACTTCGAAATCCCCCACCGGTACGGCGTGCGCCAGACCGTCGGCGACACGCTCGGCCTCGGCGGCATCTTCCGTGGGCTGCGCGCCATCCCCATACTGCTCGGCCTGGCCCGCGACATGGTTCGGCTCTGCTCGCAGGCCTGGCTGCTCAACTACACCGACCCGCTGGCCACGCTGTGCGGGGCCGTGCTCGCGGGCACGCCGCTGCGCCGGGTGGCCGGGCTGTGCCACTCGGTCCGGGACACCCACGCGCTGCTCGCCGATCTGATCGGCCGCGAACTCGGCGAAATCGACTTTCTCACCGCCGGGCTGAACCACCAGGCGTTCGTGCTCCGTTTCGAAAGCGGCGGCCGATCCCTCTACGACGACCTCGACCTCGTGATGGCCGACGACCCCGAGCTGCGCGGGCACGCCCGCGCAGAGATCTACCGGCGGTTCGGCTACTTCCCGACCGAGTCCAGCGAGCACGCGGCCGAGTACGTGCCCTGGTTCCTGCCGCACGAGAAGGAGGTGCTCCGGCTGAACCCGCCGCTCAACGAGGGCCTGCGGCGCCGGGTCCGCAAGCTCGACGCCTATGAGCGTCTGCGCGGCACGCTGGCCGCCGGGGAGCCGGTGCTGGCCCGGTGGAAGCACTTCGAAATGGCCTCCGAGGTGATCCACTCGATGCTCACCGGCACGCCGCGCGAGGTGCAGCTCACCCTGCCCAACGACGGGCTGATCGACAACCTGCCGCCCGGCGCCTGTGTGGAGGTGCCGGCCCTGGTGGACGGCGCGGGAATCCACCCGAAGCCGGTCGGCGCGCTGCCCGTTCAGCTCGCGGCGCTCAACCGGACGTTTCTGAACGTGGTGGAATTGACCACGGCAGCGGTTCTGGAGGAGCGACGATCTGCGGTGTACCAGGCGGCCATGCTCGACCCCAACACCTCGGCGACCCTCACACTGGCGGACATCGAGGCGGTGTGCGACGACCTCATCCGGGCTCACGCGACGTACCTGCCCGCCGGCATCACGGACGACGAGGCGGGCCGATGAAGGACGCGGTGCCCCCGGCGTCCCCCGCCACCGACGCCGGGGCCACGCTACGGCGCGACCGCATCGTGGCGCTGGTGCTGGAGCACGAGTTCGTCCGGGTCACCGACCTGGCCGAGATCTTCGGCGTGTCCAGCGTCACGATCCGCGCTGACCTGGAACTCCTCGACCGTCAGGGCGCGCTCCGCCGGGTCCGCGGCGGTGCGATGCACGTCAAAGCCGCGCCGCCGCCAGACGAGCCGTCGTACGAGGCCGCGCTGGGCAGCTCGGCGATCGAGAAGGCTCAGCTCGCCCGGCACGCCGCCGCGCTGGTGACCGACGGCGAGAGCGTCATCATCGACGCCGGCACCACCACCACGTTCCTGGCCCGCGCGCTGGTGGCCCGCAGCGACCTTTCCGATGTCGTGATCTTCACCAACAGTCTGCGGGTGGCTGCGGAGCTGGAGCCGGCCATTCCCCGGTTCTCCGTTCTGGTCACCGGCGGAACGTTGCGTCCGGCCACGCACGCGCTGGTGGACCCGCTGGGCGCACCCATGCTGGAGCGCATCCACGCCGACACGGTGTTCCTCGGCTGCCACGGCGTGCACCTGGAATCCGGTGTCACCGGCGCGAACCTGCTGGAGGCCGAGCTGAAACGGCGTATGATCAACGCCTCGCAGCGCCGGATCGTCCTGGCGGACTCCACGAAACTGGACCGGGTCGGGCTGGCGCCGATCTGTGAGCTGTCCGAAGTGAACCTCCTCATCAGCGACGCCGACGCGCCGCCCGGCTTCGTGAGCGCCGTCCGAGAGCGAGGCGTCGGCGTCGAGCTGGCGAAATGACGGCCCGCGCCGCCCCTCGGCGGCGGAGCCGTTGACCGTCCGGTTCGCCGCACCCGGCACGGCCGCCCTCCTCGCGCAATACGCACCCCGAAATGCGTGCCGTACGCACTTCCGCTGATGTCAGGGACGTGAGCGATCGCGAGAATCGTCGTCATCGCGGTGATATGCGCCGATTCCAGGAGCACCTCAGGCAGCCGTGCGCGGGGAGACGAATGAGATACGAATTGCTCGGGCCACTACGCGTGGTGGACGAGGAGACGCACACGATCAGCGCGCCCAAGGTCGAGACGCTGCTGGCCGCGCTGCTGATCCGGGCGAACCAGCCGGTGTCGACCGACGAGCTGCTCGACGAGCTGTGGGGCAACGAGCCCCCGAAGCGCGCTCGCGCCGCCCTGCACGTGTACATCTCGCATCTGCGCAAGAACTACGTACAGCCCGCGGTGGACGGGGCCGCCATCCGGACGCACGCCCAGGGCTACCTGCTGGAGACGGACCGCGCATCGGTTGACGTGTTCCGCCTGCAGTGTCTGCACGCCGCGGGCCGGGACGAGGCGGACCGCGACCCGGAGCGGGCGCTGGAGTCCTTCGCCGCCGCCGCTGCCCTGTTCCGCGGGCCCGTGCTCGCCGGGATCGACAACGGGCTCATCGTCGGAACGTTCGCCCGCTGGGCCGAGGAGGTCCGGCTGGAGTGCCTGGAGGCGATCGCGATGTGCTCGCTGCGGCTCGGGCGGCACCGCGAGGTGATCGGCGATCTGTCGCGGTGGGTCGAGCAGTACCCGTTGAACGAGAACCTGCGCGAGCAGCTCATGCTGGCGCTCTACCGCTCCGGGCGGCGGGCCGAGGCGCTGGAGGTCTTCCAGTCGGCCCGGCAGGTGCTGCGGGAGGAGCTGGGGCTCGACCCCCGCGTGACAATGCGCCGGCTCCAGTACGCGATCCTCTCCGCCGACGCGGATCTCGCCATCGCCGGATGAGCCGTGGTCCACGGCACGGATACGACGCGGAGAAACGACACGAGGGGCGAGCCGGCTGCGGACGGCTCGCCCCTCGCCATGGGGCGCGGGAGGGACGGCCCCTTCAGCCCCCGGCGGCGGGTGTGGCCCCCCGCGCGCCGGGGCGATACCAGAAGACCAGCGCGACGAGCAGGGCGATCACCAGGGCGCCGCAGGCCCAGAGGAACACCGACGAGATGGTCCCGGCGAGACCACCCGTGCCCTGCGAGAGCGGGATCAGCATCGCGGCCAGGCCGAGCGAGCCGCCGATCGTGAGCGCCGTCTGCAGCACCCCCGCGGCGACCCCGGCGTACTCCTGCGGCGCGGTGGTCAGGACGATCATGTTGAAGGGGATGATCGCCACGCCGACGCCGAGCCCCATGACGATGAGGGCGGGGAGCACGCCGCCGGCGTAGGTGCTGCCGCCGTCGAGACGGGTCAGCCAGGCCACCCCGGCCAGCACCACGAGCAGGCCGACGACGGCACGCGTCTTGAGACCGATCGTGGCGATGTACTTGGTGAGGATCTGGGTGCTGACGAGCAGCGCCAGGCCGAAGGGCAGGATGGCCAAGCCGCTCTGCAGCGCGTTGAGGTGCAGCACGCCCTGGAGGTACTGGACCAGGTAGATCAGGAAGCTCGTGAGCACGGCCGCGAGCAGCAGCAGGGCGAGGAAGGCGCCGGCCCGCTCGCGGCCGGAGAAGAGGGCCAGGGGCAGCAGCGGCTCGGCGGCCCGCCGGTCCACCAGCAGGAGAACCACGGCCAGCACGACCGCGGCGCCGAGGGCGGTCAGCGTCCAGCGGTCGCCCCAGCCCTTCTCCGCGGCGTGGACGAGGCCGTACACGGCGGCGGCGAGGGTGGCGGTGCTGAGCAGCGCGCTCGGCAGGCCGAGCGGGCGGGACCGGGTCGCCTCGTCCCGCAGGCCGAGGGCCCGGGCGGCGACCGCGATGATGACCAGGCCGATGGGCACGTTCACCAGCAGGCTCCAGCGCCAGTCCCCCGCCCACGTGAGCACGCCGCCGAGGACCATGCCGGCGGAGGCGCCGAGTCCGGTCACCGTGGAGTAGAGGCCGAAGGCCCGCTGCTGCCGTTCCCCCTGGAAGACGATCGCCAGCAGCGCCAGCCCGGTGGGACCGGCGATCGCCGCGCCGGCGCCCTGCAGGACCCGGCCCGCGAGCAGCACCTCCACGTTCGGCGCGAGCCCGGCGACCAGCGACGCCACCACGACCAGCCCGATCCCGGAGAGGAAGACCTTGCGGTGCCCGAGCACGTCGCCTAGGCGGCCGGCGAACAGCAGGAGGCCGCCGAAGGCGAGGAAGAAGCCGTTCGGCACCCACGATCCCCCGGCCACCGACAGGTGGAGGTCGGACTGGAGGGTCGGGAGCGCGACGTTCACGATCGTGCCGTCGAGCTGGAGCATGAACTCCGCCCCGACGATCGCCGCGAGCACGAGGGCCCAGGCGCGGTCGGCCCGCGGCACGCCGGCCGAGACGTCGCCGGAGACGCTTTCGGTGGTCATGGAACCTCCACGGTCCGCTGACAGGGGGAATCAGGGTGAGGCGACCTCAGGTTAGTGGGCACATTTATACTGAGGTCGTCTCAGGTTAAGTGAGAGGATTTAACCTGAGGCAACCTCAGGATGTCAAGCGGGAGGTACCGGTGGACGGCAAGCCCTACATCGCCCAGCGCCCCAAGCGGGCCGACGGCCGGCGCAACTACGACGCGATCCTGGCCGCGGCCCGCAAGGCGTTCGAGAGCGCCGGGGCCGACGCCTCCCTGGAGGACATCGCGAGCCAGGCCGGCGTGGCGATCGGCACGCTGTACCGGCACTTTCCCACGCGGGCCTCGCTCGTGGAGGCCGCGACCCGGGACGGCCTGGAGAACCTGGTCGCCCACGCGGAGCGGCTGACCGCCGGGCCCGACCCGCTCGGCGCGCTGGTCGCCTGGATGCGTGAGGCGGTGGTCCACTTCAGCACCTTCCGCGGCCTGGTGGGCATCCTCGCGCAGAGCATGTACGACGAGGGCACGCCCTCCCACACGATGTGCAGCGCGATGCACCGCAGCGGCGCGGACCTGCTGCGCGCCGCCCAGGCGGCCGGCAGGGTGCGGCCCGACCTGACCCCCGACGAGCTGTTCGACCTCCTCAGCGGCGCCGCCTGGGTGCGCGAGCAGGCGACCCCCGACCGGGACGGCAGCGCCCGCTTCCTCGAACTGGTGCTGGAGGGCATCACCACACGGGACTGACTCTCCGCACAATCGCACCAGCCCTTCGTGAGACGTACGTCACAAAACCAACTAAGCAGCTAGGTAATGTAGAGTAAAAGGACATCCCGTCCCGCACAGCCGGATCGACGAAGACCGGCGCCCGAACCTCCGCCCTCTGCTCCCACGGGAAGTTTCGGCCCAGATGCGAGAAAGGAGCGCAATTAGGGCCGTAAAGCTCTTTTCGGTCACCAAATGCCTGGGGTCGTCACAGAAGATGAGCGTGTACGAAGACAGACTGACCGACACCGCGTCGACCAGGGTGGTGCGCACGGCCGAGTTCGACCTGCTGCGGTCCCTGACCCAGGAGCCCGGCTCCGAGGGGCGTCTCATCGCCGTCCTCGGGGAGCCGGGGTCCGGCAAGACCCACCTGTTGTCGGCGCTCGTCCGGGAGCGGCAGTGGACCGCCCTGCCCGCCACCGTCTACCGATGCTCCTCGGGCGACCGGGAGCGGGCGATGAACGCCATCAGGAAGCTGCTGTGGCGGGCGCGCCGGGCCGGCGAACGCGAGGAGGGCGACCGGCCCGTGATCGGCCTCGCCCGCCGGCGCCACCGGCCCGACCGCGAGCTCGTGGTCATCGAGGACGCCCACCTCGCCGACGACCAGACGATCGGCGAACTGGTGGGCATCGCCGGGGGCGACCCCGCGCCGCTGGTCGACGTGGTCGTCTCACTGCGCCCCCGCCAGACCCCCGACCGCCTGGCCGAGGCGGTGTCCGTCACCGCGGCCTTCGGACGCACCGTGCGGATCGAACTGGGGCCGCTCGACGACGAGCAGATGCTCGCCATGTCGCCCGTCCCCGCGCCGTACGAGCTTCGCCACCGCAGCGGCGGCAACCCGTTCAACCTCCGGGCACTGCAGGCGCTGGAGCACAGCGCCCGCTCGGGCGGCGACGGCGCGCTCGCGCCGTACGAGTTCGCCGTGATGAGCGAGGTGCGCGACCTGGCGCTCGCCGAGCGGTACGCGCTGCACGCCGCGGCGATCCTGCGCTCGCGGTTCGACGCGGACCTGCTTGCCGAGGTCGCCGAACTCGACCCGCTGGTGGCCTCCGCCGCGCTGCGCCGCCTCGTCCGCCGGGACCTGGTGCGGGTGGAGCCCATCGGGACGCTCTTCTCGATCAGGGACGAGGTCTTCGGCACGCTGCTGCGCCAGATGATCGACCCCTGCTGGGCCGCGCTGGCCCACCAGCGGGCGCTGCACCGGCTGTCCGCCCGCGGGCAGGCCGGCACCCAGATCGGCTTCCACCTGGTCAGCTCCCTGTCGCGGGCCCGGGCGAGCGAGCTGGCCCAGATCGTGGACGCGTCCCAGGAGATCATGGAGACCGACGTCAGCGAGTGCGTCTCCTGGCTCACGCCGGTGCTCGGCGAGGCGCCTGCCTCGACCGAGATCGGAGCGCGGGCCCGGCTGGCGCTCAGCACGGCCTTCGGCCGCCTGGGACGGATGGCCGAGAGCCGCGACCTGCTGTTCGTGGTGCACGAGTCGGGCGCGGCCGTGGACCCGGCGGCGCTGGCGGAGCAGGTCGCGTTCGTCTCGGTGGTCGAGGGCGTGCTCAGCCAGGACGTGCAGACATCTGGGAGTCGCGCGGCCAGCGCAGCCTGTTCGGCCCCCGCGGGGTCTCCGGGCTGGTCAACGTCGAGATCACCC
>NZ_MWJN01000056.1:0-55701 GCF_002027145.1 Microbispora sp. GKU 823
CCCCTCCGGGCATCGAAGCCGACGTAGTAGGACGAGTCGGTCTGCGGCGGAACGCCGAGCAGGGGTTTGGGCTGGTTCGCGGTCATCGGCCGCAGCGGCGGCCGGAGTGGATGTGGATGGCGCTGCGCGGCGACCGCCTCGTCGCCAGACTGGCCTGGTGGGCCCCGCGCGCGGGCGAGGCGCCGGCGCTGCTGGACATCCTCGACCTCGACGACACCATGCCCGGACCGGCGAGCATCGAGGCCGGGGTCCGGTTGTTCGAAACCGCGAGCGCCGCGGTGCTGCCGGTCGGCGTACGCCCGCCGGAATACAACGTGTTCGTCCCGCCGCGATGGCGTGACGATGTCAAGGCGAGGCCTGCCGTCGAGAACCGCATGGCCGTGCTGGAGCGGACCGGCGCCCGGCTGCTCGTCGAACGGCTTCGGCTGGAGTGGCGTCCAGGCACTCCCATCGCGGCGCCGAGCGGGCGGCTGACCTTCCGGCCCGTGGCCGGCAGGGAGGAACTGCTCGCCCTGATGACCCTCGTCCTCGACGGCACGCTCGACGCCCACAGCCGCGCCGACCTCACTCGAATGCCCGCGGAGCGGGCCGCGGCCCAGCACTACGACGACGAACTCGTCCACTACCCGAGCCCACGGGAATGGTGGCGGATCGGCACGTCACCCGAGGGCGAACCGGTGGGATTCGTCATCCCGGCGCGTAACGAATACAACCCGGTGATCGCGTACATCGGGGTCGTCCCGGCCCGCCGCGGCAACGGTTACATCGACGACCTGCTGGCCGAGGGGACCCGGATCCTCGCCGGGCAGGGCGTCCCGCGAATCCGCGCCGCCACGGATGTCGGGAACGTCCCGATGGCCCGGGCGTTCCTCCGCGCCGGATACGAGGTCATCGGGCAGCGGATCGACATGACCTGGAGTGAAGACGGGTCACGGTAGGGCGGTCGCTCCCGCGAGAGCGGCGGCGGACGAGAGTCGCGGCGGAGGACACGCGCGGAAAATGGTTTGCGGCTCCTCCCGTCGTGCTCGCTAGGGTGACGCGCATGTGCTGCTTCGCATGCTTCACGAGGATCCGCCGCTCGTAGCGGCGGATCCCTTCCTCTTGTACGGCTCCGCCGCCATCGGTGTCCTCGCCGGTGCGGCGCTTCGCGCTGCCCGGCTCCGATCGCGCACTCGCGGAGCACTTCCATGGTTCATCAGAGCGGACGGCACGAGCTCGGCCAGAACTTCCTCGTCGACCGCACGGTCATCGCCCGCATCGGGGAACTCGTCGCCGGGACGACCGGTCCGATCGTCGAGGTCGGCGCGGGGGACGGGGCGCTGACGCTTCCCCTGAGCCGGTACGGCAGGCCGGTGACGGCGGTCGAGGTCGATTCCGGGCGGGCACGCCGGCTGGCCCGGCGCGTCCCGGCCAACGTCACCGTCGTCAACGCCGACATCCTGCGGTTCCGGTTGCCCCGGCATCCTCACGTGGTCGTCGGAAACCTGCCGTTTCACCTGACGACCTCGATCATGCGGCGGCTCCTCGCGGCATCCGACTGGAGGACGGCGGTGCTGCTGGTGCAGTGGGAGGTCGCCCGGCGGCGGGCCGGCGTCGGCGGCGCCAGCATGCTGACCGCGGCCTGGTGGCCGTGGTACGCGTTCGAGGTGCACGCGCGGGTGCCGGCCCGCTCGTTCCGGCCCGCCCCCTCGGTCGACGGCGGCCTGCTCACCATGACGCGCAGGGCCGTACCCCTCGTCGCCGAGCGGGGGCCGTACCAGGACCTCGTGCGCCGGGTCTTCACCGGGCGCGGGCGCGGCCTCGCCGAGATCCTCGAACGCACGGGACACCTGGACCGCCAGGCCGTACGCGCCTGGGCGCGTGACGCGCGGGTGACGCCGTACGCGCTGCCCAAGGACCTGACCGCCGGACAGTGGGCGTCCCTCTGGCAGGAAGTGACGCGGCGTCGCCGGCCGGGCCTGTGATGATGTCCTTCTCACTCCTGGGGTCACCGTGGACGAAGGGACTCATCGTGAACGATCTGGTCGCCCGGCTGTGGCGGAGCATCGGCGGTTCGGTGCAGTGGCGACTGTTGTGGATCTCGCAGGCGAAGTTCATGGTCGGCGTGACGGGGATCGTTCGCGACGGAGACGGGCGGGTGCTGCTGCTCCGGCATCGGTTGTGGCCGGAAGGCCGGCAGTGGGGGCTGCCCACCGGCTGCGCCATCAAGGGGGAGACGTTCCAGGAGACGGTCGTCAGGGAGGTGCGGGAAGAGACCGGCTTGACGGTGCGTGTCGGTGGGCTCGTGCAGCTCAAGAGCGGCTACCGGCTGCGGGTCGAGGTGGCGTACGAGGCAGAGTTCGCGGGCGGCACGATGAGGATCGACCCCAAGGAGATCCTGGAGGCCCGGTGGTGCGCGCCGGACGACCTGCCGGAAGGGACGCTGGAGTCCCATCGGCTCCTGATCCTCGGCAAGGCCGGTTAGGCGGTCGCCGGGCAGGCCGTCGACCGGCGACCTGTGGACCAGGGCGATGTGCCGGGGAGATTCGCCCGTTCTGTTCGCGGGTTGTCCACAGAGTGGCGTTCGGGTGGGACGGGCGGCGGCGGATTCGCGCAGGCTGTGGCCCTGCGGCAGTGCGAGGAGCGGCAGGTGCGGGGCCGACTGCTCCTGCGGCACTTCCCGCGGCCGCTTCGGCGGTTGTAGGTGCAGCACGTCGCGGAGGAGGAGCCATGCGAATCACCTATCCCGTGCCCGCGCAGACCTCGTCGGTCTTCGTCGTCGCCACGGACCGTACGCCGACCGATCTCTCGTCGATCGTCCCCTGGCGGATGGGACCGTCCCATCGGCGCGCCGCCAGGGACGCCCTCGGCACGCCACGGCTGACGCTGGAGGCGTTCCGGTCGGCGCGGTCTCCCTGGCGGCGGATGGATCTGAACGCCGAGGACCTCAGACGGGTGAGACGGGCCCGCCATCACGTGGTGGTGACGAGCACCGCTCCCGTCGAGGAACAACCCGAGGCCGCCCAGGTCGCCCGGGCGGCCGCGCGCGGGATCGCGGAGGCCTACCACGGCGGGTTGTACGACCCGCTCACGGGAGCGGCCGTCTACCACTGCGCCGAGTGCCCGGGGGAGCGGCGGGACTTCCACCTCGGCGACGACTGGCTGGGCTGGAGGGTGTCGTGCGCCGACGAGGAACACGCCTGTGCCCTCGGCCTCGGCGCTGCCGCACCTACGGGAGCCGATGCCGACGGGGGCTGCTCGTGCCTCGTCACGACCTCGCGCGGCCTGCGGCGTTTCGGTCTGCCGGAGATCACGCTGGCCGGCCTCGCCTGCGCGCACAGCCTGTGCGCGGTCACGGTCCTGCGCACGGTGGCCGAGTCGCTGCTCGGGGGCCACCTCGCCTGGTTGTCCACCGGCCTCCTGGCGCCCCGCCGCGCTGTCGCCCGCCGCCTTCGGGTGGCGGGGATGGACTACGCCGTGCTGTCGGGCGGAGCGGATCTGGAAAGCGGGCCCTTTCCCGTTCCCGGCGCCGAGTACGGGTCCCCGCCCGGCATGCCGGACGAGGAGAGCGGGCTCCTGCGCGTACGTCTCACGCCGGCCGCAGCCGCCCGTTCCTGTCTCAGGCTCCGCCTGCCGGGTGGGCACGACGGAAACCCCCATCCCCGTCATGCCCCGGGCCTGTTGGTCGCCTGAGCCGGCTTCTGGACGGCGTGTCGGAGCTCTCGGCCGCCCGGCTGCCGAGGGTCGCGACGACCGGACAGAGAGGCGGGAACGTTCGGGCGTCTATTGCACGTCTGTGAAGTGTGACCCTTTTCGCTGCCATCGACGACGAGATCCGGGACGCGCGGGACCGCGCCAGACGCCGGGACCAGCTCACCCGGCAGCGTGCCACTCTCCTGACTCAGATCGAGGAGGTCCGTGGCATGCTCGCGGACCTGGAGCGGCAGCTCGTCAAGGAGGATCGCGACGTCGCCAAGCTGGAACAGGGCGGTTTCACCGCCTTCCTGGCGGGTCTGACCGGGGGCAAGGAGGAGCGCCTGGCGCGGGAACGGGCCGAGGCGGCGGCGGCCCGCCAGCGGGTCACCGGTCAGCGCACCCGCCTGGAGTGGCTCAACGGCGACCTGCGTACGACCGACCAGTCCCTCGCGGAGCTCGGCAACCCGCATCACGAGCTGGAGGTGCTGCTCGCCCGCAAGGAACGGATGCTGGTCGAGTCGGGCGATCCACGCGGGCGGGAGCTGGCCGACATCGCCGCCCGGCTGTCGAACGTGAGCGCCGACCTGCGCGAGCATCGGGAGGCGCAGCAGGCCGGGGCCGCCGCGGGCCAGGCGGTCGGCTACGTCCTGCGGCATCTGGGCAGTGCCCGCGGCGCCTCGACGTGGGACATGTTCAGCAACGGCGGCGGGTTCGCCGACATGGTCGAGCACGGGCACCTGCGTCAGGCCGACGAGGCGGCCTGGCACGCGCAGGGCGCGCTCGACCGGTTCTCCCGCGAGCTGGCCGACATCGGCGTCAACGCCGCGCCCCAGTTGCCGAAGGTGGACACCCGCTGGTTCGCCGACGTCTTCTTCGACAACATCATCACCGATGCCATCAAGCACCAGCGGATCGCCCGTACGGCGGAGGCGGTGCGCGAGGTCGCGGAGTGGGTCGCGGCGATGGTCAATCAGGTTTCCGCCCGCTGTGGCGAGCTGACCCGTCAGCAGGAGTCCCTCGTCCGGCGGCGCGAGGAGGTCCTGAGCTCCTGACCGCTCCCCGCCCGTCAGGCCGGCCGCTGAACGGGCCGTCCACGCCCTCCCGGTCGAGCACGGCCCGATAGTACGAGCGGATCCGGGCGACCGGCGCCGCCCTGCTCGAACGCGCGCAACGGGACGGCGCGGTGCCCGGCGACATCGGGATCGCCGATCTCCTCACGCTGGTCAACGCGATCGCGTGGGTCAGCGAGCAGGCCCCGTGTGACGAATATCTGCTTGACCGCCTCCTCGCTCTCGTGCGCGGAATGGAGTCACAGGCCCAGGAGGAGAAGACATGACGAGCAGAGTGACGGCGGTGAGCCGCAGCGCCACCCACACCTTCAGCAAGACTCCGCTGGAGTCGATCCGGCTGCTGGCCGGCCTGGGCGTCGAGGGGGACGCGCACGCCGGGGTGACCGTGAAGCACCGGTCGCGGGTCGCCCGCGATCCCAGTCAGCCGAACCTGCGCCAGGTGCACCTGGTCCACGCGGAGTTGCACGACGAACTGCGCGAGGCGGGCTTCGCCGTACGGGCGGGGGACATGGGGGAGAACGTCACCACCAGGGGCGTGGATCTGCTCGCGTTGCCCACCGGGACCCTGCTGCACCTCGGCGAGACGGCCGTCGTCGAGGTGACCGGCCTGCGCAACCCCTGCGTGCAACTCGACGGTTTCCAGCACGGGCTGATGAAGGCCGTGCTGGACCGGGACGAGGAGGGCAACCTGGTGCGCAAGGCCGGGGTCATGGGCATCGTCGTCGCGGGCGGCGAGATCCGGCCCGGGGACCCGATACGGGTCGAGCCGCCTGCCGGCCCCCACAGCTCTCCGGCCGGTATGAGCGGTTCGGACGCCTGGTCGCGGTCGCCTACGTCGCCTACCCGCGGTCGCCTATGTCGTCTGCCGGCGGTTGCCTGCTCGCGGTCGCCTACGTCGCCTTGCCAGGGGTTGCCTACCCGCGGTCCTGTGACGCCGCGTTGATCACCTCGTCGAGGACGCCGCGCGAGTTGACCAGCTCCGTGATCATGCGGTCGATGCGGTCCCGCTCCGCGACCAGGTCGGCGACCAGCCGAGGGGTGGCGATCGCGGAGGGGCCGCCGTCGGCGTCGCGCATGCAGGGCAGCAACTGCGCGATCTTCTTGCTGTGCAGGCCCGCCGCGAACAGCTCCTGGATCCGGATGACGCGGTCGACCGCCTGCTCGGGATACTCCCGCTGACCACCGGGCGTACGCTCGGCGACCAGCAGCCCCTGCTGCTCGTAGTAGCGCAGCGACCGCTCGCTCACCCCGGTGCGCCGCGCCAGCTCGCCGATGCGCATCACGTCACCCCCTGCGGACTTGAACTTGACATCAATGTTAGCTTCTACCGTCGGGGGCATGGAGAACACGCTCTTCGACTACAGCCCGATCACCGAACGCCCGGCGATCAGCTGGCCCGGCGGTGCCAGGGTCGCCGTCTACATCGGCCTCAACGTCGAGCACTTCCTGGTCGACCGCCCGTCCACCAGCATCTGGGCCGGTACGGCCGACCTCGTCCCCGACGCCCTCAACTACGGCTGGCGCGATTACGGGGCCAGGGTCGGCATCTGGCGGGTCGCCGACATCCTGGACCGGCACGGCATCAGGGCCAGCGTCCTGCTCAACTCCGCTGTCGCCGAGCACTACCCGCAGATCATCAAGGCCGGCCTCGACCGCGACTGGGCCTGGCTCCTGCACGGCCGGACCAACTCGATCCTGCACGCCGGCCTGTCCCTGGAGGAGGAACGCCGTCTCCTCACGGAGATGGCCGGCACCGTCGCCGAGGCCACCGGCCGGCGGCCGCGCGGTTGGATGGGCCCCGGCCTGACCGAGACCTTCAACACGCCGGCCCTGCTCGCCGAGCTGGGATTCGGCTACGTGCTGGACTGGACCAACGACGACCAGCCCTACCCGTTGAACGTCCCCGGGATGATCAGCGTCCCTTACTCGGTCGAGCTCAACGACCTGCTCCTGTTCGACAGGGGCGTCACGGGGCCGGAGTTCGTCCAGATCGTCAGGGACCAGTACGAGCAGTTGCACGCCGACGCCGCACACAGTGGCAGGGTCATGGCGCTGGCCCTGCACCCCTTCGTCATCGGGCAGGCGTTCCGGGCCAAGTATCTCGATCAGGCGCTGGCCTTCCTCGCCGCGCAGCCCGACGTCTGGCTCACCACCAGCGACGAGATCGCCGCGCACTACCAGCGCACGGTCAACCAGCGCACGGTCTAACAGCGCATGGTCTACCAGCACACGGGCGGCCGGCCCGCGTAAGGGCTCGGCAGGGACGCGCCGGTCCGGCCGGTGGCCGGCCGGGCGCCCTCTCGTGGACCGGTCTCAGTGGATGTGGCCCGGCTCGTCGTGATCGTGGTCGTGTTCGTCCTCGTCCTCCAGGACGCCCTCCGACGGCTCCACGCCGAGCATCGCCTCCCGCGGCTCGACCTCGGCGACGTGCTCGACCAGGCCGAGCACGTGGTCGGGCTCGATCAGCCACTGCAGGGCCGCCGCGCCCGTCTCGTCGGAGTTGACCAGCTCGATCTGCTCCTGCCGCTCGGCGTCGTCCAGCTCGGCCTGGGGGTCGCGGATCTCGGCGAGCGCCGCCGCCTGCAGCGCGTCGACATCGAGGACCTCGACCACCAGGTCGACGGTGAGCCGCAGGTAGCGACCGGTGTCCGTTCCATCGCTCATGGTGGTGATCCTATCGGCAAGCCGTCACGGCAGTTTCCACTCGACCGGCGCCCCGCCCTGCTGCTCCAGCAGGGCGTTGGCCCGGCTGAACGGGCGGGAGCCGAAGAACCCGCTGCGCGCCGACAGCGGGCTGGGGTGGGCCGACTCGATGCACGGCACGTCACCCAGCATGGGCCGCAGGTTGCGGGCGTCGCGGCCCCACAGGATCGCCACCAGCGGCCCGCCCCGCTCGACCAGCGCCTTGATGGCCTGCTCGGTCACCTCTTCCCAGCCCTTGCCCCGGTGGGAGGCGGGCTTGCCCGGCATCACCGTCAGCACCCTGTTGAGCAGGAGCACGCCCTGCTCGGTCCACGGGGTGAGGTCGCCGTTCGAGGGCGGCGTGGGGTGGCCGAGGTCGGCCATGTACTCCTTGAAGATGTTGACCAGGCTGCCCGGAAGCGGCCGTACGTCGGGGGCCACGGAGAAGCTCAGCCCGACGGGGTGTCCGGGGGTGGGGTAGGGATCCTGGCCGACGATCAGCACCCGGACCTCGCTCAGCGGCTGCCGGAACGCGCGGAGGACGTTGTCCCCCGCCGGGAGGTACTGGCGGCCTTCCGCGATCTCCTGCCTGAGGAAGTCGCCCATGGCGGCGATCCGCCCGGCCACGGGTGCGAGGGCCTCGGCCCACCCGGCTTCCACGAGTTCGTGCAACGGACGTCCTGACATGTCCGCGCACTCTATCGGCTTTTCGGTCCCCGTACGGCCCGGCGGCGGAAAGATCGGATGCCCGCTTACCCCCGTGAAGCGGGCATCCGACGCCCTTCCGGCACGGCTCGCCACACACGGGACATTTCCCGTGTCGCCGTGGTGATGCCGGAGGCCCGGACGATCCGGGGCCTCCGGCCGGTCACTTGACCGAGCCCGCGAGCATGCCCTGCACGAAATACCGCTGGAAGGCGAAGAACAGCACCAGCGGGATGATCAGCGACAGGAACGCGCCCGGCGCGAGGATGTCCACGTTGGTGCCGAACTGCCGCATCTGGGATTGCAGTGCCTTCGTCATCGGCTGGTTCTCGGTGTCGGCGAACACCAGCGCGACGAGCAGGTCGTTCCACACCCACAGGAACTGGAAGATGCCGAGCGACGCGATCGCGGGCTTGGCCAGCGGGAACACCACGGTGGCGAAGATCCGCCACTCCGGCGCGCCGTCCATCCGCGCCGCCTCGAGGAGCTCGCGCGGAATGCCCACGAAGAAGTTGCGCAGCAGGAAGATGGCGAACGGCAGGCCGAACGCCACGTGGAACAGCACGACCCCGAGAATCGAGCCGAAGATCCCGAGGAATCCGTACAGCTTGGCGATGGGGATCAGCGCGATCTGCACCGGGACGACCAGCAGGGCGATGACCACGAGGAACACCACGTCCCTGCCGGGGAACTCGATCCAGGCGAACGCGTACGCCGCCATGGCCGCGATGCCGATCACCAGCAGCGTCGCCGGCACCGTGATGAGGACGGTGTTCCAGAACGACGAGCCGAAGCCCGACGCGAGCAGGTTCGAGTAGTTGTCGAACGTGAGCTGCGCGGGTTTGGTGAACAGCGTCCACCAGCCGGAGGAGTTGTTGTCGGTCTCGCCGCGCAGCGAGACGACGAGCAGCCCGAGAGTCGGGATCAGCCAGAAGAGCGCGACCAGGATCATGAAGACCTGGACCAGGCCGCCGCCGAGACGGTCGACAGCCCGAGAGAACAGGCCGCGCTCGATCGGCTGCGCGTGCCGGGGTTCGGCCAGGGTCGTCATCCCTCGTCCCTCCTGAACCGGCGGATGTTGAAGATCATGAACGGCACCACCAGCACGAGCAGGAAGATCGAAAGCGCGCTGCCCAGGCCCTGGTTGCCGCCGCCGCCGAACGACACGCGCCACATCTCCAGCGCGATCACGTTGGCCTGCGGCTGCACCGAGCCGGGGGCGATGATGAACACCAGGTCGAAGACCTTGAGCACGTTGATGATCATGGTGACGAAGACGACGAGCAGCACCGGCGACAGCAGCGGCACGGTGATCCGGCGGAACACCTGCCACTCGGTCGCGCCGTCGATCCTGGCCGCCTCCAGGGCGTCACGGGGGATCGCCGACAACCCGGCCGCGATCAGCACCATCGCGAACCCGGCCCACACCCAGATGTACGCGCCGATGATCGCGGGAGTGATCAGCGACGGCCCCAGCCAGGTGAGCCCGTTGAACGGCGCCGTGAAGTTCGACTGCGGCAGCCGTACGACGTAGGAGCCGGCCGGAAGACCGGAGAAGCGGAACGTGCCGTCGGCGGCCGTCTCGGTCGTCGCCTTGACCGCGCCGCCGGAGACCGCCTCGACGGTGACGCCGCCCAGGCCCTTCTCCTGCGGGTCGATCTGGTTCAGGGTGCCTCCGCCGCCGCGGACGACGTCGAGCCAGACCGTGCCGCTCAGGCCGTCGCCAGCGGGGGCGGCCTTCGCGGGCGCGGCGTCCTTCACCACGTCCTGGCTCAGGCCGACGAGCGGGATCAGCACCGGCGTGCCCGCCTGCACCTGCTGCTTCGTCACCACCGCGCCGCCCTGCACGACCGCGGGCGCCTGGTCGTTCTCCCGTGGCCGTGCGCCGGGATAGCCCGCGCTGGAGGAGAAGGCGTCGTGGACGGTCGTGATGATGGCGTTGGCCACGCCCTTGTCCGGGTCCTGCTCGTACACCAGGCGGAAGATGACCCCGGCGGCGAGCAGGGAGACGGCCATCGGCATGAACAGCACCAGCTTGAACGCCGTGGCCCAGCGGATGCGCTCGGTGAGCACCGCGAAGATCAGGCCGAGCGCGGTGACGATGATCGGGGCCACCACGACCCAGATGATGTTGTTCCTGATCGTGGTGAGCGTCGAGGAGTCGGTGAAGATCGAGAGGTAGTTGCCCAGTCCGACGAAGCGGTCGCCGGCCGCGTCGTACAGGCTGCGCCAGATCGAGTAGACGATCGGATAGATCACCCACGCGGCGAGCAGCAGCAGCGCCGGCAGCAGGAACATCACCGCCAGTCTCGGCGGCGGGCCGAGACGCACGGGCGCCTTCGCCGCGCCCGCCGTGGCGACCCCGCCGGGCGGGGCCGCGGTCGGGTACCCCGCCGCCGCCGGACCCGCCGGTGGCTCCTCGGAAGCGGTCAGGGAGTCCGAGGCGGCCGGGGTGTCGGCGCCGGAGCCGGAGAGGGCCGCTCCCGGCTGGGGGGAGTCGGAGGAAGGACCTGCGGGGGGTTCGCTCGGGCCGGAGGAGGCCCCGGCGGCGGAGTCTCCGCCGCCGGCGGCCTGCGGGCCGTCCAACCGTTCGGTCACGGCCGTCTTCCTTTACTTCTTGAAGGCCTTGGCGGCGTCCGCCTCGAGCTTCTCCTGCGTGCCCTTCACGTCGGAGGGGTCGCGGAGGAAGTCCTGCAGGTCCTTCCACTCGCCCTTGCCGTCGGTGCCGCCGAAGGCGCTGGGCGCGAGGTCGGACATGTCGTACCGCACGGACTCACCGGCCGAGATGATCGTCTGGGCGAGCTGCTTGGTCAGGTCGTCCGGGTAGTTGTCGGGCGAGACGTTGCGGTTGGGGGACAGGTAGCCGGGCTGCTTGGCCCAGACCTCGCCGCCCTCCTTGGACGCCAGGTACTCCACCAGCGCCTGCGCGCCCTTGTTGTCCTTCATCACCACAGCGACGTCGCCGCCGAGGATGACCGGAGCGGTGTCGCCCGCCTTCGGGAACGGCATGATCTTGGCTTCCTCGCCGACCTTGGCGCCCGACTGGCCCAGGGAGGCGGCGACGAAGTCGGCCTCGATGACCATCGCGGCCTTCTTCTGGGCGTACACCTGGGTGACGCAGGTCGGGAAGTCGGTCTGCAGCGCGCCGGACGAGCCGCCGAGCATGAACTCCTTCTTGCCGAAGATCTGCGCCAGCTTCTCCAGGGCGGTCTTGACCGAGGCGTCGGTCCACGGGATCTCGTGCTTGGAGAGCTTGTCGTAGTTCTCCGGGCCCGCCGTGGAGAGGTAGACGTTCTCGAACAGGTCGGTCAGCGTCCAGCCGGAGGCGGCGCACAGCGCGAACGGCGCGACGCCGGAGTCGGACAGCGTCTGCGCGTTCTTGATCAGGTCGTCCCAGGTCGACGCGGGCTGGGCGCCGGCGTCGTCGTAGGCCGACTGGCGGTACCAGACGAGCGACTTGTGCGCCGCCTTGACGAGCACGCCGTACACCTGGCCCTTGGCGGAGCCGAGCTCCTTCCAGTACGGGGTGTAGTTCTGGTCGATCTGCGCCTGCACCTCGGCGGACAGCGGCTTGAGGGCGTTCTCGTCGGCGTACTGCTGCACCAGGCCCGGCTGCGGCAGGATCGCGACGTCCGGAGGGTTGCCGCCCTGGATGCGGGGGCCGAGGTAGGCGCCGGTGTCCTCACCGGTGGAGGCGTAGGTGACCTTGGCGCCGGTCTTCTCCTCGAACGCCTTGAGCACTTTCTCGAAGTTGGCCTGCTCGTCGCCGGTCCACTTCGCGGCGACCTCGACCTTCACACCCTCCAGGGGCTTGGCGGCGCCTCCGGCGGCCGAGGCGCTGCCCGAGGCCGCGGGCGTGCTGCCGGAGTCGCTGCCGCACGCGGCGGCGGCGGCGAGAGCGAGGCACGCGACCATGACGGGGGGGAGTTTCCGCATATCTATCCTCCGAACTGGATGACCTCGCCGAGCCCCTGTTTCAGGTCGGCGACGGTCTCGTCTACGGGTTTGGCAAGAGTGAGCGCGCCGGACACGGCGCTGGAGATCAGCAGGCTGACCTGGTTGTAGTCGGCGGTGACCGGCCTGGGCCGGGCCGAGACGATCGCCTCCTTGAGCGCGGGCAGGTAGGGGAACCGCTCGATGAGCTCCGGGTCGTCGTACAGGTCCGCCCACACCGGGGGGAACGAGCCCTCGGTGAGCACGAGCCGCTCGTTGTCCCTGCCGGTGAAGTAGCGGATGAAGTCGAGCGCCGACTTCTGCCGCTTCGAGAAGGCGCTGATCGCCAGGTTGTAGCCGCCCAGCGAGCTGGACCCCGGCCCGTTCAGGCCGGGCAGCCGGGCCACCGAGAACTTCCCGGCCAGTTTCGAGTGGGCGGCCGGTCCGTACGCGTGCGGCCAGTTGCGGGCGAACAGCAGCCGCCCCTCCTGGAAGGCGAGCCGGGACTCCTCCTCCTTGTACGTCAGCGCCTCGCGGGGGATCCACCCCTCCTTGACGCCGCCGACCAGGAAGTCGAGCGCGGCCCGCGCGCTGCCGAGGTCCATCGTGACCGTGCGGGCGTCCGGGCTGAGGATCGACCCGCCCGCCGACTGGACGGCCTCGGCGAAGTTGACGGTCAGTCCCTCGTACGGCAGGAACTGCCCGGCATATCCTCCGATGTGATACTTCGCGCTCAGGCGGGAAGCCTGCTCGCGTAGCTCCGCCCAGGTCTTGGGCGGCTTCAGGTGCTCCTTCTTCAGGATGTCCGACCGGTAGTAGAGCAGGCCCGCGTTGCTGGTGTACGGCGCGGCCCACAGCCTGTCGCGGTAGATGGCGGTGTCCGCGACGCCTTTGAGCAGCTTGTCCAGGGGGAACAGGCTGCGGTCGAGCGGCACGATCCAGCCGGCGTCGGCGAACTCCGCCGTCCATATCACGTCGAGCGCGAGCACGTCGTAGACGTCGTTGTGCGCCTGCAGGTTGGCCACCATCTGGGCGCGCTGCTCGTCGGCCGCCTCGGGCAGTTCGAGCAGCGACACCGGCTCGTCCGGGTGCGCCTGGTTCCACCGGTCCAGCAGTGGGCGGAGGTACGCGGTGGTGTCCCTGCCGATCGCCAGTGTGATCGGCCCGGTGCCGTCGCTGCCCACGGCGGACTCGGCGCCGGTGTCGGCGAGCCCCGCGCACCCGGCCACCAGGAAGGTGGCCAGAACGGCGACGGCTCGGCGAACCATGTGGCCTCCGTATGAAAAGCGGGTTACATACGTGTTAGGTAGGTGCATGCATGTTATGCATAGCGATAATGTGAGCGTCAACGGATCAGCCCGTAACGCTCCGATAACTGCTCGATACGGCTTGGGGGTGGGCGCGTGCGGCAGTCGCTGCTGGCGCTCCTTGCGAAGGAACCTGCCCACGGATACGAGCTGAAACAGGCACTCGAGACGATCTTCGGCGACGCCTATCCGTCACCGAACATCGGCCAGATCTACGTGACCCTGGGCCGGCTGGAGAAGGACGGGTACGTCCGGTCGGTCGACGTCGAGCAGGCCAACCGGCCGAACAAGAAGGTCTACTACATCACCGCCACCGGCCGGGAGGCGCTGGAGACCTGGGTCGAGGAGCCCACCGAGGGCCCCCGGGTGCGTGACGAGTTCTTCATGAAGCTCGTGCTGGCTCCGATGACCGGGCTGTCCGACCGCATGGCCTTGGTGAACCGGCAGCGACGGCACTACCTTGCGCTCATGAGAGACCTCCGCGAGCTGGCCGAGCGCACCGACCCGGCCAACCGCGTCGCGCTGCTGCTCATCGAGGGAGCCATGCTCCACCTGCAGGCCGACCTCGACTGGCTCGAACGCTGCCAGGAGGACCTGCCATGACCGCCGACGCTCCCGTCGTACGGGCCGTCAACCTGGTGAAGATCTACCAGACCGGCGGGCTGCCCGTGCCCGCCGTACGCGGGGTCGACCTGACCGTCGAGGCGGGGGAGTTCGTCGCCGTCATGGGCCCGTCCGGGTCGGGCAAGTCCACCCTCGTCCACATGCTCGGCGGTTTGGACACGCGCACCAGCGGCGAGATCTGGCTGGACGGCAGGCGAGCCGACACGCTCTCCGAGAGCGGATGGGCGGTGCTCCGCCGGGAGAAGATCGGCTTCGTCTTCCAGTTCTTCAACCTGGTCGCCAACATGACCGTGGCCGACAACGTCGAGCTTCCCGCCCTGCTGGGCGGCGTCTCGCCCCGGCAGGCCAGGGAACGGCGCGAGTACCTCCTCGGCGAGCTCGGCCTGGCCGACCGCGCCGAGGCGTCGCCCGCGCAGCTCAGCGGTGGCGAGCAGCAGCGGGTCGCGCTGGCCCGCGCGCTCGCGAACCAGCCCCGGCTGCTGCTGGCCGACGAGCCGACCGGCAACCTCGACAGCCGCAACACCCGCGACGTGCTGCGCCTGCTCGGCAAGGTGCACGGGCAGGGCCAGACGATCGTGCTGGTCACCCACGACGCCCGGGTGGCGAGCATGGCCGACCGTGTCGTCAGCCTGCTGGACGGCCAGATCGTCGACGACGGCGCGATCCCGAAGTCGCGCCGGCGCCCCCTGGGAGCGGCCGGAGACGTCGTGGAGCTGCGCAGTTGAGATCGTCCGGGGGCGCACGGGACCGGCACGAGGGGGCGGCTTGATCACGACGAGGACCGCGGAGCTGCGGTGGATCCGCGCGGACCTGCGGGCACGCCGGGGTCAGGCAGCGCTGACGGTTCTCGCGGTGGCGGGGATCGTCACCGCCCTGATCATCGCGGCCACGCTGCTGGAGGACGGCACCAACCCCTGGCGCGGCCTGTTCGAGCGCAGCAACAGCGCGCACATCTGGATCCACAGCAAGGACGTCCCCGACGTGTCCGCGCTGCGCCGCCTGAACGGCGTGACCGACGTCGCCGGGCCCTACCGCAGCGCGCCCGCCACGCTGGTCACCCGCGGCCGGCGGGTGCCGATCACCCTGCAGGAGACGCCGGCGGCCTTCCCCGCCGTGGCCCGTCCGCTCCTGCGCGAGGGCCGCTGGCTCGACGTGCGCACCCCGAACGGCGTGGTCGTCGAACGGTCGTTCGCCCGCGCTCTCGGCCTGCGGCCCGGCAGTTCGTTCACCGTCACCGGACTGAACGGCGCGACCCACACGCTGACCGTCGCCGGGCTGGCGGAAAGCGGTGACCAGGGGTTCTACCCGGAGTGGACCCCCGGCCTGGCCTGGACGCTCGCGCAGACGCTGAACGTGGTCGAGCCCGCGCCCGGCCGCACCGAGACCGTGACGGGGCTGCGGCTGGCCGACCCCGCCGGCACCGATCTCGTCGTCCAGAGGGCCGTCTTCACGCTGCGCAACCAGGTGCAGCGGGTGACGACCTGGCGCGAGGTGCGGGCCTCGATGGAGCTGGACAACCGGCTGCTCGGCCTGCTGCTCGCGCTGTTCGGCGGCGCGGGCCTGATCGCCGCCGCGCTGGCGCTCGCCAACGCCGCCGGAGGCCGGGTGCTGATGCAGTTGCGCGACATCGCCACGCTCAAGTCGCTCGGGTTCACCCGGGGGCAGGTGGTCCGGATGCTCGTCGCCGAGCACGGCACGCTCGGATTGCTCGGCATCGCCATCGGCGCGGTACTCGCCCGGCTGATCACGGCGTACGCCATGGGGGAGACGGTCGTCGTGCCGCTGTCGGCCGGTCCGCTCGCCGCGATCATCGTGGGGACGTCGCTGACGGTGCTGGTCGCCGTGCTGGTCCCGGCCTGGCGCGGCGGGCGCACCCCGCCGATCCCGGCCGCCCCGGCGGCGCCGCCGCGCGGGCACCTGTCGCGGTTGGCCCGGGTCGCCCTGCTCGTACGGCTGCCGCCCGCGCTCGTCCTCGGCGCCAGGGACGCCTTCACCCGCAGGACGCCCGCCGCGCTCACGGTGTGCGGGGTCGCCATCCCCATGATGATGATCACGATCGGGCTCGGCTGCTGGACGACCCTGGACGACTTCATCCGCCACCCGGAGAGCGTGGGCCAGGCCGCGGCCCTGACGGTGCGGCCCGGCGAGCTGACCGCCGAGGAGGCGCGCCAGCGCGCGATGGCCGATCAGGACGTGGTCGCGGCCTACCCGGGCGCCGAACTCGACGCGCTTGTCCCCTGGCAGACGAGGACCGTGCGGACCAGGGCCCTCGGCCTGTCCTCCGACCCCTACCCCTTCCCGGTCGTGGAGGGCCGGATGTTCGCCGACCGGGGCGAGGCGGTCGCCGGGCAGGGCCTGCTCGACCTCCTCGGCGTACGGATCGGCGACCGGGTCCGCATGACGATCGGGGGCACCCCGCTGATCGTACGCATCGTGGGCCGGGTGGTGGAGCCCGAGCAGGACGGCGAGGTGCTGTCGTTCGGGGTGGACAGCCTGGCGGCCAAGGACGCGCTGCCGCCCCAGTTCTACGCCCTGGTGCTGCGGCCCGGCGCCGACCCGGCCCAGGTGCGCGCCCGCCTGCAGGGGCAGGGGCTGGAGGTGGCCCAGGCCGTGAATCCGGCCGACCGGCTCGCGGTCATCCGCGTGATCATCGTCGCGCTGGTCGCCGTGCTGGCCCTGATCGGGCTGGCCAGCCTGCTGACGGCCAGCGCGCTCGGGCTGCGCGACCACGTCTTCGACCTGGCCGTGCTCAAGGCCATGGGGCTGACCCCTCGCCAGGTGATGGCCACGCTGGTCACCGCCACAGGCCTGCCCGCCGCGGTGGGGGTCGTGGCTGGGGGCCGCGGCGGGGGCGTCCTGGTCGCGCTGGCTGATCGACCTGGAGGGCCGCGGCAGCGGCGTCGGCGCCGGTATCGGCCGCGCCCCGACGCCCGGCATGCTCGCCGCGACCCTCCTGATCGCGGTCGGCGCGGCGTTGCTGGTGGCGCTGATCCCCGCCAGGCGGGCGGCGCGGGCGCAGGTGCCCGTCACCGCCCGCTGAGGCGCGGCCCCCTCAGACGCCCTCTCAGGCGTCCGGGGACCTGCGCAGGGACAGCCAGTAGAAGCCGTAGCCCGGCAGCGTGAGCAGGTAGGGCAGGTCGCCGACCGTCGGGAAGGAGACCCCGCCGCGGCACTCGACCGGGGTGACCCCGGCGAAGCGCCGCAGGTCGAGCTCGACCGGCTGGGCGAAGCGCGAGAGGTTGTTGACGCACAGGACCACGTCGTCGCCCTCCTCCCGCAGGAAGGCCAGCACGCTCGGGTTCGGCGACCACAGCTCGTTGTAGCTGCCGGTGCCGAAGATCGGGTGTTCCCGCCTGATCTGCAGCATCCGCCGGGTGAAGTGCAGCAGCGACGACTCGCTCTTGGTCTGCGCCTCGACGTTGACCGACTGGTAGCCGTACACCGGGTCCATGACCACGGGCAGGTAGAGCCGGCCGGGGTCGGCGTCGGAGAACCCGGCGTTGCGGTCCGGGGTCCACTGCATCGGCGTGCGGACCGAGTCGCGGTCCTCCAGCCAGATGTTGTCGCCCATGCCGATCTCGTCGCCGTAGTACATGACCGGCGAGCCCGGCATGCTGAGCAGCAGCGCGGTGAACAGCTCGATCTGGTCCCTGTCGTTCTCCAGCAGGGGGGCCAGGCGCCGCCGGATGCCGAGGTAGGCGCGCATGCGCGGGTCCTTGGCGTACTCCGCGTGCATGTAGTCGCGCTCCTCCTCTGTCACGGTCTCGAGCGTCAGCTCGTCGTGGTTGCGGAGGAAGATGCCCCACTGGGCGCTTTCCGGCAGCTTGGGGGTGCGCGACATGATCTCGGAGATCGGCTCGCGGCTCTGCCGGCGCACGGCCATGAAGATGCGCGGCATCAGCGGGAAGTGGAAGGCCATGTGGCACTCGTCGCCGCCCACGGTGGGGTCGCCGAAGTACTCGACCACGTCCTCGGGCCAGCCGTTGGCCTCGGCGAGCAGCACCCGGTCGGGGTAGAGCCGGTCCACCTCGGCCCTGATCTTCTTGAGGTAGTCGTGCGTCTCGGGCAGCCCGGCGCAGGAGGTGCCCTCGCGCTCGAACAGGTAGGGCACCGCGTCCAGCCGGAACCCGTCCACACCGAGGTCGAGCCAGAAGCGGATGACCTCCATCATCGCTTCCTGGACGGCCGGGTTGTCGTAGTTCAGGTCGGGCTGGTGGTGGAAGAACCGGTGCCAGTAGTACTGCTTGCGCACCGGGTCGTACGTCCAGTTCGACTCCTCGGTGCCCACGAAGACGATGGGGACGCCGGAGTACTTGTCGGGGTCGTCCGACCAGACGTAGAAGTCTCCGTACGGGCCGTCCGGGTCGGTGCGGGACGCCTGGAACCACGGGTGCTGGTCGCTGGTGTGGTTCATGACCAGGTCGGTGATGACCCGCAGGCCGCGCTCGTGCGCGGCCTCGATCAGCTTCACGAAGTCGCCGAGGTCGCCGAACTCCGGAAGGATTTTGAGGTAGTCGGAGATGTCGTAGCCGCCGTCCCTGAGCGGGGACTCGTAGAGCGGCAGCAGCCAGAGGCAGTCGACCCCGAGCCACTGGAGGTAGTCGAGCTTCTCGATCAGCCCGCGCAGGTCGCCGGTGCCGTCGCCGTTGGAATCCTTGAAGCCGCGGACCAGTACCTCGTAGAAGACCGCGCGCTTGTACCAGCGGGGGTCTTGCGAGGTGAAGTCGGTGATCTCCGGGAGATCGCCGGTGGAGGCGCCGAACGACCCGGGGACCGGGTCAGGGCAGGGCGCAGCAGCGTTCATCTGGTTCTCGCTTGAGGAAAGAAGGAGCGTGTTGTCAGGTCACACCCGAGCTTTGAAGCTCTCGCCACGATGTTTGGCTCTATTTGACCAAAACTACCACTAGAAGTGGCCTGACCGAAAAGGCTGACGCCGGTCTGACATGCAGTTTTTACCTGTTTTCAGGTGATCACGTACTGCTACCGCACGGACGCGCCCCAGAACTGTGCGGGTCACCCGCCCGACGGCGCAGGCCAGGGCGGGGTGAGGTCGCCGAGCGCGTCCTCGTAGTCGGCCAGCCAGGCCCCGAACGCCACCAGGGCACGCAGCCAGAACCGCGAGTTCCACGACCCGAAGGCGGTCAGCGCGTCGGGCCCGCCGGCGATCGCGTCCAGCATCTGGGGCGACATCAGCCCGGGGATCTCCGCGGCCTTGACCAGCATCCGGTGGTTCCACTCGCGGGCGACCGGCCCGTTCGAGCGCAGCGGCACCCGGCGGTTCGGCATCAGCGGGGTGTTGGTCGAGGGCAGCGCCGCCACCCGGGGGTTGGCGGCCCGCAGGACCTCCCGGTAGAACCTGCCGCCCTCCTTGCGGGCGACCGGCACCGACAGCGCCGCGTCGAAGAACTCCGGGTGCAGGAACGGGAAGACCGGGGTCGCCTCGGGGCCGACGAGGTTGACCGGGGACCGGGCGATGCCCCGCACGGTCCGGGTGTGGAGCACGCTCAACGGCAGTTCGGCCCGGTGTCCGTGCAGCATGGAGGTCGCCCGGGTGAACGCCGTACGGACCCGGTCGTCCATCCACGCGGCGGCGGCCTCGCCGAGCACGGGGATGTGGGCGTCGCCGGTCGCCAGCGCCTTGAGCAGCGCCTCGCGGCGGGTCGCGCCCGTCCCCGCCCCGACGGCGTCCGCCGTGATCAGGAAGTTCTTCATCAGCGGGCCGCCCGCCAGGCCGTCCACCAGCGCCCGGCCCGCGCCGTGCACCTCACGGGCGAAGGGGGAGTACCACGCGTGGTGGCTGGTGAGGAACTCCAGGCGCCGGGCCGCCCACAGCGCCTCCTGCGGGTAGGCGGCCGGGTCCTGCGGCATGATCCGATGCGGGATGCCCAGCTCGCGGGTGATGTAGCGGGCGAAGTCGATGTCGTTGTCCAGCCCGTCGTCGGGGCTGGTGGTCCACGACTCGACGTCCATCTTCCTGGCCACCGCCACGCTGGCCAGCAGCCGCGAGTCGTACCCGCCGCTCACCGGCACCAGCACCCGCTCGTACGGCTTGAGCGCGTCGTGCAGCAGCGCGACCAGGTCGTGGCCCGTCACGCCCCGGTCCACGGGCTCCTCCCGCACCCAGCGCGGGGCCCGCCGGTCGGCCCGCAGCCTGCGCTCGCGCCGCGACCAGGTCAGCGCGGTCGCGCCGGGCAGGCGCCGGATCTGGCGATACGGCGTGTCCTCGAGCAGCGGGTAGGTCAGCGTGAGGATCGCCGCCCACGCCTCCCAGTTCACCTCGTACGGCCGCCGTGCAAGCGCGAGGAGCGGCTCGATCAGCGAGGAGAAGTAGACGGCGTCGCCGTCCTGGAGGTAGTAGACGTCGACCAGGCCGAGGCCGCCCGTGTGCAGGCTCACCGTGTCGGGCTCGTCCACCAGGCCCGGGGTCTCGTACGTCTCCGCGACCCGCAGCCACGCGTTCGCCCCGGGGCTCGCCCCCCGGTCTCCGGCCGCAGGCCGCCCCCACGCGTACGCGGTCGCCCGGGCTCCCGTGGCGTACGGCGCCAGGGGGGGCCGACGCGAGCAGCGCGGTCTCCGGTGCGGTGTGCACGGCCTGGACGGCGGGGCCCGACCGCGCCAGCAGGTCGAGCGTTGCCTGCTCGAAGGGCCCGACGGCCCCGCAGACGTACGGCCTGGCCTGGAATCGCGGCCACTCACCCTTGCGCACGGTTTGCCCTCCCTTGAACCGCAGCCGAGTCTACGGACCTCCCGGCCGCCCGTGCGCTTCGCGATACATGCCGCATTGCCCGCACAGCTCGCTCGATCTCGGCCGTCTCCCGCATCCGCTGCTACAACGGCCGCATGATCGCTGGCGATTTGGTCGCTGGTCTCATGGCGATCTGGTCGCTGGTCTGATGGCGATCTGGTCGCGGAGTGGCCGGGGTGTCGGTCAGCGGGGGATGTGGCGGACGAGGTGGACGAGGTCTCGGCTCTGCCTGAGAGCGATCAGGGCGTTCTGCGAATATTGTGACTCTGGTCCTGAAGGTCTACCGCGGAGTCACCCCCTATGAGCGAGGTAAGCGAGCCGGCAGCCGGACAGCCCGAGCGGAGCGACCCGGCGGCGCTGCGGCAGGCGCTGGCGGAGGCGGTGGAGCGAGCCTCCGGCGCGGCGGAGCTCGCCCGGCTGATCACCGACTACCAGCGGCGGCTGGAGGAGGTGGCGCGCTCGGAGGCCGAGGCCCTGACCAGGATGCGTGAGGCCGAGGCGCGGCTGAAGACGGTCGAGCGGCAGAACGCGCAGCTCGCCAAGCAACTCGCGGAGCAGAAGTACCAGACCGAGGTCGCCAACTGGAAGCTCGCCTCGCTCCAGGAGAGCCGGTGGATCAAACTCGGCGACGCGATCCACAGCAAGAAGCCCGGCACGGTGGCCAGGACACTCAAGGCGCCGGTCAGGAAGCGCCCCGCGCCCAAGCGCTCGGACTTCAAGCCCGAGGTCCCCGCCGTCCCCGAGGTGAAGGCGGCTCCCGCCGCACCCGAGCCCAAGGCCCCGCAGGTCTCCACGCCGCTCGCCGAGTCGTTCGTGGTCCCCAAGGGCCCGACGGCCCGGCCGTACATGACGGTCGCCGCGATCGTGGACCGGCAGACCGAGGCGCTGCTGCGGTACGAGTGGCGGCTGGTGACCAACTTCGGCCCGGACAACTGGGAGGCCATGCTCGACCAGCAGCGGCCGCACGTGCTGTTCGTCGAGTCCGTACGGCCCGGCCCCCGGCAGCAACGGCGGGCGCTGGCTGGAGGCGCTGGCAGGGGAGACGCGGGCGCTGCGCGACCTGGTGGCGGCCTGCCACAAGCGGGGGGTCAAGACGGTCTTCTGGCACTCGGGCGGCGCGGTGTCGCGAGCGGTGCCGGCGGCCGAGCACTTCGAGTACGTGCTGGCCACCACCGAGGCCCGGGCCCGCGAGTGGCGCTCGGCGCTGCGGCACGACCGGGTCGGCGTGCTCCCGCACGCGATCCAGCCCCGCGTGCACAACCCCATCCCCGCCGAGGGCGGCAGGACCGGGGAGATCGTCACCCTCGGCACGGTCACCCCTCCGGCCGGCGGTGCGGCCTGGCAGCCGCTGGCCGGGCAGGGCGACGACCCCACGGCGTACGACGACGTGCTGACGGCCTACCGGCAGCCGGCCCTGGTGATCGCGGGCGCCGACGCCGAGCCGAGGGTGATAGGGGAGGTCGCGGCCTGCGGCACCCCGGTGCTCCAGGTGCGGGCCGGGGCCAAGGGCGAGGAGATCCTCGCGGCGGCCGAGATCCTCATGGCCGACGCCGGACGGCTGGACAGGGAGGCCCACCTCGCCTGGCGGGCCCGCACGAGCGTCACCCCGCTGCTCGACCCGATCCTCGACACCCTCGGCGTGCCGAGCGTACGGGGCAGCGGCGTGATCACCGCGATCACCGCCGTGTCCGACCCGGCCGAGCTGGACCGCCTGCTCGCCCAGGTCACCCGTCAGATCGAACGGCCGGGCCAGATCGTGATCGTGGCGGACGGCCTGGAGGCGGGCCTGGTGGACAAGACGGTCCGCCAGGCGTGCCCGGACCTCGACGTCGTGGTCCGCGCCACCGAGGAGCCGGTCACCCGGGGCGCCGCCCTCGACCGCGCGATCAGGCTCGCCGACGGCGACTACGTGGCCGTGCTCGACGCCAGGGACCTGTACGGCGAGCACTACCTGGCCGACCTCGTCCGGCACTTCGCCTCCACCGACGCCGAGGTGCTGGGGAAGGCGTCGTTCTACGCCCACCTGCCGGGGACCGGCGCGACCCTGCTGCGCCAGCCGGGGGCCGAGCACCGGTTCCTGCCCGAGGTGGCCGGCGGCACCGTCCTGGGCCGCCGCCAGGTCCTCACCGGCCTCGGCTTCGCCGACGTCTCCGAGGAGTGGGGCGAGGTCCTGATGCGGCAGTGCCGTACGGACGGGGTGCGGGTCTACTCGGCCGACCGCTACTCCTACGTCTGCGTCCGCGACTCGGCGGAGGGTTCGCTGCTCGGCTCGGCGCGCCTGGAGGGATACGTCCCCGCCGAGCCTCTCGCCCTGTTCTAGCCCACCGGCCTCACCCGAGGTCGAGCACGGCCTTGCCGTGGAGGCGGCGGCCGAGCAGGAGCGCCACCGCCTCCTGCGCCTTCTCCCAGCCGCCGCGCCAGGAGATCCCCGGATCGAGACGGCCGGACGCGACCTGCCCGGCGAGCCAGGTGAGGTCGGGAGCGAGCCCGCCGCAGGCGAGCAGGAAGAACGTGACCACCGAACGGTCATGACGGGCCTGGTCGCCGAAGAACGCGCCGAACGGGAAGGTCTCCGGCTCGCCGGTCACATGTCCCACGGCCACCAGGGTGCCGCCCTCGGCCAGCCTGTCGTACGCCTCCACGAGGGTGGGCCCGCCCACCATGTCGAGCACGCCGTGCACCGGGCCGCCGAGGGCGGACGGCCGGTCGACCACCTCGTGCGCGCCGAGCGCCCGCAGGCCGTCGCCGTGCGCCCCGGGATCGCCGGTGGACGCGATCACGTGGGCCCCGCCGAGCCGGGCCAGCTGCACGGCGTACCTGCCGACCCCGCCGGTGGCGCCGGTGACCAGCACCCTCCTGCCGAGGATGGGGCCGAGCCGGTGCAGGGCGCGCAGCGCGCTGCCGGCGGCCACCGGGATCGTGCTGATCGCGCCGAGGTCGGCGTTCTCCGGAAGCGTGCCGATGTGAGAGGTGTCCACGGCCCGGTACTCCGCCCACGCGCCGTCGACGCCGAGCGTCACCACGGGGGTTCCCGCGGCGGGGCCGGACCCGTCGGCGGCGGCCCGTTCGACCACCCCGGCCGCGTCCCATCCCGGTACGGCGCCGTCGGAGGCGTTCTCGATGCCGAACCTGACCTCGCCGTAGTTGAGCGAGGTCGCGGTCACCCGGACCAGTGCCTGATGCGGGGCGGGCTCGGGGTCCGGAGCCTCGCCGAGCCGCAGGCCGGCGGGCGCGGACCTGTCGACGAGCAGAGCGCGCATGAGTCGTCCCTTCGTGAAAGTGCCACTCGGTGGCAGGAGCGCTGCGGCCGCCACTATGCCACTCGGTGGCATTTGCCATCAAGTGGCACTTTGCGGCGAGGCTAGACTGGCCGCGATGACCACCACCGCCGTTCAGGCCGACGAGCTCCCGCTGCGTGAGCGCAAGAAGCTGCGCACCCGCCGGGCGCTGGTCGACGCGGCCCTGGAACTGTTCACCGAGCGGGGTTTCGAGGCGACGACCCTCGACGACCTGTGCGCGGCCGTGGAGGTCTCCAAGCGCACCTTCTTCCGCAACTTCGGCAGCAAGGAAGACGTCGCGCTGACGCCCGCCCAGGACATGTGGGCGGCGTTCCTCGACGAACTGGAGCGGTGCGAGCCCGGCGCCGGCGCCCCGTCATCGCGCTGGCGCAGGACTGCCTGCTCGTCGCCGTCGCACGGATGACCGACGACGGATGGGCGCGCCAGGTCCGGCTCGGCGAGCGGCTGGCCGCGCGGATTCCCTCTGTGGGGGCGTACGGCCTGCACTTCTGCGAACGCACCACCCGTGAGGCGCTCGCGATCCTGCGCCGCCGTTTCGATCTGGGCGGCGCGGACGACCTGCGGGCGAGACTCGTGCTCGACATGCTCATCGCGGCCTGGCACGCCGCTCTGGAGTCCTGGACGTCCATGCCGGGCGAGCCCAGGGCCGCGGATCTGGCCGCGTGCCTGCGGGAGGCGTTCGCCGCGATCCCCGGGTGCCTCACGCTGACCGCCGCGCCCAAGGACGGCCCGGGCGCGCCGTGATCATGGAGGCGCTGCGCGAGGTCCTCGGCGCGCCGCCCCGTGCCGCAGGGGGTCGTGGGAGCGGGAGGCGCGGTTCGTCTCCACCGCCGCGCTGCGGGGGGACGGCGGAGCCCCCGGCCGAGGCGGCGGAGCGGCTGGCCGTACGGCTGCGCGCGGTGCCCGGGGTGCGGCACGTGGACGTCCGGCCGAACGGATTCCTGGTCGTCGAGATCGCCACGCCGGGAGAGATCGTCCAGGACATCCTGGCCGCTCCGCTCGCCGTGCCCCCTCGGAGAACGGGCTCCACGGCGCCGTGGCCCGATTTCCCGCGCACCTGGGACAACCCCGGTTTCGCCGTGCGGTACGCGTACGTGCGGGCGGGAGCCGTACAGCGGTGGGCGCGCGACCTCGGCGTGCCGACCGGCGCGGCGGCGCGGTCCGGCCTCCTCGACGGCCCGTCCGACCGGGCCGTGCTGCGGGTCCTGGCCGAACTGCCGAGCAGGAGGGACAGCCGCGATCCGGGATGGGCGGCGTACCTCGAACGGCTGGCCGAGGTCTACCACGCCGCCGTCGAGCACGCGTCCCCGATCCCCAGGGGCGACGAGCCGCCGTCGGAGGTCCACGCGGCCCGGGTGCGTATGGGGGAGGCGGTGCGCCGGGTGCTCGGCGAGGGACTGGCGGAGCTGGGTGTCGCCCCGCCCGGCAAAATCTGAACAAAACCAGCGGATGGCGGAAAGTACTGTCGCCGATGACCTGCGGATCTGAATATCTTCCGTCCGGGCCGTCTCGCAGGGTGAACAGCGGGCGCGAGTGAATCGCAGGGTCGGCTAGCCTCGTTCGGGTGAGTCGATTCGCCCACCCCGCCGGCGACCTGCACGCCGCTTCATCGATCGTCGCCGTGACCGCCGGACACCCCGAGGAGCGTCCGCGGCAGGTGCCCGCCGACCTCAACGCGCTCGAACCGGCCATCTGGCCGCGAACGTCCGGCCGGGCCGACGGGGCCGTCACGATCGGCGGAATCGACGTGCGTGACCTGGCGAAGGAGTTCGGCACGCCTCTGTACGTCATCGACGAGGAGGACTTCCGCTCACGCTGCCGTGAGTACCGGTCCGCCTTCCACGACGGCGAGGTCCACTACGCCGCCAAGGCGTTCCTGTGCCGTGAGGTCGCCCGCTGGATCGACCAGGAGGGCCTCGGCCTCGACGTGTGCAGCGCCGGTGAGCTCGCCGTGGCGCTCAGCGTGGGCTTCCCGCCCGAGCGGATCACGCTGCACGGCAACAACAAGTCGCTCGCCGAGCTGGAGAAGGCCGTCCAGGTCGGCGTGGGCCACATCGTGGTCGACTCGTTCGAGGAGATCGCCCGCCTCGGCTTCCTCGCCGACGAGCACGGCGTGCGGCCGAAGGTGATGATCCGGGTGACCGTGGGCGTCGAGGCGCACACCCACGAGTTCATCGCGACCGCTCACGACGACCAGAAGTTCGGCCTGTCGCTGAGCAGCGGCGCCGCCGCCGAGGCGGTGCGGCGCATCCTCGCGCTGCCGCAGCTCGAACTGGTCGGCCTGCACTCCCACATCGGGTCGCAGATCACCGACACCGGCGGTTTCGAGGTCGCGGCCCGCCGCCTGGCCCGGCTGCTGGTCGAGATCAAGGAGGAGCACGACGTCGTGCTCCCCGAGCTGGACCTCGGCGGCGGATACGGCATTCCGTACGTCGTGGGCGACGAGACCCTGGACGTCAAGGTCATCGCGGACGGCCTGCGGGAGATCGTCACGAAGGTGTGCGAGTCGGCCGGACTGCCGGTGCCGCGCCTCACGGTCGAGCCGGGCCGCTCGATCGCCGGAGTGTCCGGCGTGACCCTGTACGAGGCCGGTACGGTCAAGGACGTGGAGGGCCTGCGCACCTACGTGAGCGTCGACGGCGGCATGAGCGACAACATCCGCACCGCCCTCTACGGCGCCGAGTACACGGCCGTGCTCGCCTCCCGCGTGAGCCAGGCGGCGCCGATGCTGTCGCGCCTGGTCGGCAAGCACTGCGAGAGCGGCGACATGGTCGTGCGCGACCTGTACCTGCCGGGCGACCTGGCCCCCGGCGACCTGATCGCCGTCGCCGGCACCGGCGCCTACTGCCGGTCGCTGGCCAACAACTACAACTATCTGCCCAAGCCCGCCGTCGTCGCGGTGTCCAACGGCCAGGCGCGGGTCATCATCCGCAGAGAGACCGAGGACGACCTGCTCAGGGGGCAGCTGTGAGCGGCCGTCCCGGACAGTCCGGCGGCGAAGCGAGGAGGGGTCGTGAGTAAAGCCAAACCGGCGCTCAGGGTCGCGCTGCTGGGCTGCGGTGTCGTCGGGTCGCAGGTCGTGCGTTTGCTCCGCGAACAGGCCGACGACCTGGCCGCCCGCGTCGGCGCCCCGCTCGAGCTGGCCGGCGTCGCCGTGCGCAGGCTGGGGCGCAAGCGGGACGCAGACGTGGACCCCGCCCTGCTCACGACCGACGCGGAGGCCCTGGTCACCCGTGACGACGTGGACATCGTCGTCGAGGTGATCGGCGGCATCGAGCCCGCCAGGTCGCTGATCCTCGCCGCCATGGCACACGGCAAGTCCGTCGTGAGCGCCAACAAGGCGCTGCTGGCCGAGGACGGCGCGACGATCCACCGGGCCGCCCGCGAGAACGGCGCCGACCTGTACTTCGAGGCGAGCGTCGCCGGGGCGATCCCGCTGCTGCGCCCGCTGCGCGAGTCGCTGGCCGGCGACCGGGTGCGTCGCGTGCTGGGCATCGTCAACGGCACCACCAACTACATCCTCGACAAGATGGACTCCACCGGCGCCTCGTTCAACGACGCCCTGGAGGAGGCCCAGGCGCTCGGGTACGCGGAGGCGGACCCCACGGCCGACGTCGAGGGCTTCGACGCCGCAGCCAAGGCGGCGATCCTGGCCGGCATCGCCTTCCACAGCCGGGTGACGGCCGCCGACGTGCACCGCGAGGGCATCACGGAGATCACCGCGGCCGACGTGGCCTCGGCCAAGGGCATGGGGTACGTCATCAAGCTGCTGGCCATCTGCGCCCGCTCCGACGACGGCCGGTCGGTCGGGGTCCGGGTGCACCCCGCCATGATCCCGAGGTCGCACCCGCTGGCCGGGGTGCGCGAGGCGTACAACGCCGTCTTCGTGGAGGCCGAGTCGGCCGGGCGGCTGATGTTCTACGGCGCGGGCGCGGGCGGCGCGCCCACCGCCAGCGCCGTGCTGGGCGACATCGTCGCCGTGGCGCGCAACCGCCTCGCCGGCACCCGCGGGCCGGAGGAGTCGACGTACGCCGACCTCAAGGTCCACCCGATGGGCGACAGCGTCACCCGCTACCACGTGTCGCTGGACGTGGCGGACAAGCCCGGCGTGCTCGCCCGGGTGGCCGAGATCTTCGCCGGCCACGACGTGTCGATCCAGACGGTGCGGCAGGAGGGCCGCGGCGACGACGCCCAGCTCGTGCTGGTGACCCACCGGGCCAGCGACGCCGCCCTGTCGGGCACGATAAAGGACCTGCGCGACCTGAACATCGTCCGCGCGGTCGCGAGCGTCATGCGGGTCGAGGGCGACGACACGCCCTGACGGCGGCTTTGTCCGACATCGAAGGCACTCCCGGGTGCCGCACCCGGGAGTGCCTGTTGCCACCTGCCGCCGGTTTCAAAGGGTGATCTTCGCGATCTGGCCGACGTAGTTCTCGGTGAGCCAGACGTTGTCGTCGGGCCCGCTGGTGATGTCGAAGGGCCCGGCGAGACTGGTCGGCATGTTGTACTCGATGATGACTCCCGAGGTGGTGACGCTGGCCGCGGCGTTGCCGAGTTGCTCGGCCACCCACAGCCTGCCGTCGGAACCGCTGGTGATGCCCCAGGGGAAGGCGTTGGAGTCGTCGAGTGAGTACTCGGTGAAGTCGCCGTCCGTGGTGACGGAGCCGACCTTCCCGTTGGCGTCGGAGTACCACAGGTTGCCGTCGGGCCCGGTGGTGATTCCTATTGGCGTCGCCCCCGAGGAAGGGATGGCGAACTCGGTGATGTCCCCGTCCGGGGTGATCTGGCCGATCTTGCCGGCGAACGATTCGGTGAACCACAGGTTGCCGTCGGGACCGGCCGTGATCCGCATCGGGTAGGCGTCACTGGTCGGCAGGGCGTACTCCGTGATGGTCCCCGAGGTGGTGATCCGGCCGATCTTGTTGCCGATCGTCTCGACGAACCACAGGGCGCCGTCGGGGCCTGCGGTGATGCCCCAGGGGTAGGACCCCGCGTCGGGCAGCGCGTACTCGGTGACGACACCGGAGGTGGTGATCCGCCCGATCTTGTCGCCGGTCGCCTCGGTGAACCACAGGGCGCCGTCCGGTCCGGTGGTGATGTGCCCGGGCTCGGCGTCATCGGTCGGCACGGCGTATTCGGTGAAGTCGCCGCCGGTGGTGACGCGTCCGATGTTGCCGGCGTAGTTCTCGGTGAACCACAGCGCTCCGTCGGGACCCGAGGTGATGCCGATGGGGCCGGACGTAGGGGTCGGGGTGTCCATCTCCGAGACCGTGGGGACCCGCGCCGCGTGGCCGGAGCCGGACGACCCGGCGAGCGGGTGCGGCGGGTGGACGGGGCACCGCATGTGCCGGTGCTCCGGCATCCGCTTCAGCTTCTGGCAGATCCGCACCCATGGCGGCGGCGGCTTCGGGTGCTCGCCCGGCCCGGCGGCGTCGGCGGGCAGGCCGGTGAACAGGGGCGCGGCCGTCGCCAGGGCCAGCGTCATCGCCGCGAGAGGGCGGCGGAGGTGTCGTGAGAAGCGTGGCATGGCATCCCTTCGGCTGAGGAGCGACACGAGAAGCCGGGCCGGAAGCCGCGCCGCCGGGCCGGCGGGCCTCACTATTTCCGACCCGCCTGGCCGGCCGCCGATCCGCCGCGTCCGTGGCGGGTCACGAGACCTGTACGGATCGGTCAGGCGACCGAGTGGGTGATGGTCCCGGTGTAGACACCGGCGGCGGCGTTGGACGGGATGGTGATGACCAGGGTGGGCTGCCAGCTCGTCGACATCGGCGTCGCCTGCTTGCGCCCGCTGAACGCGGTGACCGGCGAGGTGAGGGCCACCCGGCCGGCCGCGGTGGGCTGACCGGGGTTGCGGGTGCCCACGCCGACGACGCGGTGACCGGCCCCGACCAGTAGAAGACGTTCGCCGTCGTGATCGTCTGCGTGGGTGTGCCGCTGCCGGTGGTGAAGTTCGTGGCGGACACCGTCGCCGTCCAGGAAGGGATTCCTCCCCTGGAGTCGGACACGGTCACCGTGCCCATCGAGGCGCTGATCGTGCCGCCTCGTGCGCCGCTGCCGAGGTCCACCGAGCCGGGCACGGTGATCGTCAGCGGGTCGGCCCGCAGGGGGACCAGTGCCCTTCCCGAGTCGGTCCTGTCTCCCCGGGCGTCGGCCTCCGCGGCAGCCTCGGCCCGTGCGAGGCGCAGCGCGGCGGGCAGCACGGCCGGCGCAGCGATCGACGCGGCCAGCGCCGCCGTCACGATCGCACCGACCTGCCGCATGTATGGCCTTCCTCGTCGCCGTACCGTCGTTCCGCCGCCGCGCGGCCGATCTCGCCTGTGAACGACCCACGGCAGGTTAGAGCGCCGAAGAGGCGTCCCGGTCGTCGCCACGCCGAGATCAGCCGTAACCGTGGACATCGGGCCGCGCGTCTCCGCCGGTCGTCATCTGATCACAAAGGGTCTCCAGACACCGGCGGAAGAACCCTGCCGTACGCCCCGGACCGGCCAGGATGTCATCGACCGAGGCCCGGACGGGGCCTCGCAACGACGGAGGAGATCGGCAGATGGGCAAGAGGAGTGTCGCCGCGCCGTCGGCGGGTGTCGCAGGACTGGCGCTGGTCGCGGCGCTCACGTTCGCGTCGACGGCGTCGCCCGCCGGAGCGGCCACCTGCCCGGCGTCGACCACCTGCCCCACGACGGTCACCTTCACCGTCAACGCCCCCGACGGCCTGACGATCACCGTGCCCGACGGTCCCGTGAACATCGGCAGCGGCGCGCCGGGAGGCCAGATCAGCGGCGCGCTGGGTCCGGTCACGGTGTCCGACCAGCGCGCCGCGCTCACCGCGACGTGGGTGGCCACGGTGTCGGCCGCCGCGGGGGGCTTCACCACCGGCGGCGGCACCCCCGCCGAGACCGTGCCCAACACCGCGGTCCTCTACTGGTCCGGCACTGGGACGTACACCGGCGGTACCGCCGCCAACTTCAGTCCGGGACAGGCGACCGCCGCGGACGCCCAGTCGCTGAACGTGTCGCGCACCGCGTTCAGCAAGACGAGCGGCTCCGGCGACAACTCCGCCACCTGGGACCCGACCATCGTCGTCAACGTCCCCGCCCAGGCCGTGGCGGGCACCTACACCGGCACGGTGAACCACTCCGTTGCCTGACCGTTCAGCCCGCAGGGTCGTCGCCTCCGGCCTGCTCGCGATCGTGCTGCAGGTGATGGCCGCCGCACCGGCGGCGGCCGCCGGCGACGCGCAGCGGCGCCGCCCGGAGAGGTTCGGCATCCGGCTGCTGGAGATCCCCGAGAACCGCCTGGACGATCCGCGCTCGCACGCGTTCATCGTCGACCACGTGAATCCCGGCACCACCTTCACCCGGCGTCTCGAGGTCTTCAGCACCTCGTCGCGACGGCAGCACGTGAACGTGTATCCCGCCGCGGCCCGGGTCGGCGACGAGGGCTTCACGTTCGCCCCCGCGCGTACCGCCAACGAGCTGACCTCCTGGATCACGCTCGACCGGACGGCGGTGGACCTGCCGCCGCACGGCCGCGTCCCGGTGACGGCCACCGTCGCGGTGCCGCCCACGGCTTCCAAGGGCGAGCGCTACGCCGTCATCTGGGCGGAGATCGCCTCGGCCTCGCCCGGCCCGTCGGGCAACGTCGCGCTCGTCAACCGGGTGGGCGTCCGCGCCTACCTTGACGTGGGCCCGGGCGGCGAACCGCCGACGAGCTTCCGGATCGGCGAGGTGGCCGCCGGGCGCACCGACGACGGGCGGCCGCGCCTGGTGGCCGAGGTCGGCAACACAGGGGAGCGCGCCGTCGACCTGGAGGGCGAGGTGCGGCTGTCGGAGGGACCGAGCGCGCTCAGCGCCGGGCCGTTCCGCAGCACCCGCGCCACCACGCTGCCTCCCGGCGGCCACGGTCAGGTGACCGTGTTGCTGGGCGACGACCTGCCCGCCGGGCCCTGGAAGTTCCGGCTCACCCTGCGCAGCGGCCGCGTCAGCCGCACGGCCACCGGGACGATCACCTTCCCGGCGGCCGGAGAACGGGCGGCGGCGGAGGACGGCCCCAGCGTGCCGGTCCTCGCCGCCTGCGCCGTGGCGGCCGTCGCCGCCGCGGCCCTCCTGGTCGTGAACCTGCGCCGGTTCCGCCGCCGCCCCCTGGACGGCGAAACGGCCTGACCGGCCCGGCCTCCCGGCGTCGCGGACGCCGTCAGACGCGACCCAGAGCTCTGCGGACCGCGTCGAGGGCCTCCTCCTCGGAGGCCCCGAGGTGCCGTACGGCGCCGGCGAACTCCTCGGCGGCCTCGCGCAGGCGCAGGCGGCCGCCCTCGGCGGCGAGCTCTGTGATCGTCGCCGCGCGCCCCCGGCGCAGCTCGACCAGGCCCTCGTCGCGCAGTTGCTGGTAGCCGCGTAGCACGGTGTGCAGGTTGATGCCGAGCGCCGCGGCGACGGCCCGTGCCGAGGGCAGCTTGTCGCCGGGGACCGCCGCGCCCCTGGCGACCGCCGCGCGCACCGAGGCCGCCACCTGGTCGGCCAGGGGCTGAGCCGAGGACGGATCGACGACGATCAGCACCCGGCGGCTCCCCTGGCACGGGCGAGGGACGCGTTCACCAGCGCGGCGGCCGTATCGGCGTCCCGTGTCGAGTACAGGAACTCCCGGCCGTCGGTGAGCCGGAGGGCCAGCACCGGACCGCGGCCGCTGACGTATCCCCAGCCCCTGCTGCTGCCGATCATGCCGAGCCCCCTGCCGGACGCCTCCGGCAGCACAGAGGCGAAGAGCACCGTGTCGTACGGCACGACCCGCCGCAGGCCGCCGAGCCCCGGCAGGCTGACCTCGACGCCGCTGCCGTCGATGCGGAGCCGGGTGCGCGCCGAGAGGACCGCGATGAGCCCCATCAGCGCCATCAGCGTTGTCCCCTGCCAGGAGCGTGAGAGGTTGAAGAGTCCGAACCAGCCGAAGGCGAGCATCGCCGCCCCCTGCAGGAGCGAGCGCGGGTACCAGGCGGACACGGCGTAGACGGCCCGCTGGGCCGGCGCGAGCGGCAGCAGGGGCACTCCCGGGGGCGGTGCGGTGCGCGCGCCGGGCGCGGGCGGCAGGGGACCCGTCAGCCACCAGCCCGCGGCGCCTCCGAGAACGGTGAGGGCGATTTCGGCTGGAACCTCCCACGCCGGCGGGGCGGTGGGTCCGGCGGAGTCGATCAATGCCGTCAGCGCGACAGCATTCCCCGCCGCCATCGAGACGCTCATGGCGACGGAGCACGTGACCAACCAGCGCTGCAGCTCGGGCCAGCGCCAGTAGTGCGTGAACGCGGCGAGGAACACCACCTCGAAGACCCCTATGGAGAGGGCGGCCGACCTCAGCCACTGACCCCATCCAGGCGCGTACCGCGGCTCCCAATCGGAGACGTAGGCCCGGCCGGGCAGCCGGTCCCGGAAGACGGCGAAGAGTAGCAGGAGCAAGAGGAGGGTGAGAAGCGGTGGCGCGACGGTCAGGGCCAGGCGGCGCGGCCGGCCGGGCCGCCCGGCGTCGTGCAGGGGGGAGTCGTACACGAGCCACCTCCCATACTGTTTGCATGTCACTATAACAATCAAACAGTTCCGCGAGGAGTCCCCACTGAGATCTCTGTACGGTGGAGCCCGGCATGTCCGGAACGGAGGGCTTCGTGAGGCCCGTGGGGCAACGACTCGATCGGATAACGCCCCGCCGATCCGCGTGTCCGTGCGTGTTCGATGTCCTTGGTGTGGTCGAAATGATCAGTCCTGTGGGGGGAAGCGTGGTTACGGGCGAGGTGGTCCGGACGTCCGGCCAGGGGACGGATGCCGGCGCGAAGGACTGGCCCCGCTGGACGCCGCTGCTCGCGGGCCTGCTGACCACCTGTGTCGCCATCTCCGGCACCACGGCGTCGCTGTCGGCCGACGAGGTGGCGACCTACAGCGCCGCGGTGGCCCGGCCGCTGAGCGGGCTGTGGGGGCTCGTGCAGCAGATCGACGGCCACTTTCTGCCCTACTACCTGCTCATCCACGCCTGGTCATGGCTGGGGGAGGCCGAGTGGTGGCTGCGCCTGCCCTCGGCCCTCGCGGCCGGTGTGGCGGCGGGCTTCCTGGCCGACCTCGGCCGCAGGCTCGCCGGTCCGCGCGCGGGCGTGCTGGCCGCGGCGCTGTTCGCCGTCCTGCCGTCGGTGTCCTACCACGGCGCGAACGCCCGGCCGTACGCGTTCGCGGCGGCGGCGGCCGTCGTCTCCGCCTGGGCGCTGCACCGGGTGGCCGAGGCGCCCACATGTTCCGTCGGCTGGAGACAGGTCCGGTGGTACGCGGCGTCGGTGGCGCTGCTCGGCTGCACGCATCTGTTCTCGGTTCTTGTGCTCCCGGCCCAGTTCCTGGCCGCCCTGCTCGCCCTGCCCCGCCGTACGTTCCTGACCAGGATCGTTCCCGCGACGGCGGTGGGGTGCGTTCCCCTCGCGGTGCTCGCCCTGGTGGGCTGGGGCGAGCGCCATGCGATCAGCTGGATCCAGCCACATGGGCCCGACGTGCTGCTGAAGTTCCCCAAGCACGCGGCGGGCTCCGACCTCGCCGGGCCGCCGCTGTTCGCTATCGCCGTCGTGGGCGTGGTGATCCTGCTGCGCAGGTCGGTCCCCTGGGGCGTCCTCGTGGGCGGCTGGCTCGTCCTCCCGCCGGTGCTGCTGCTCGTGATCGACGCACTGGTGACCCCGGCCTACGTGGACCGTTACGTGTTCGTCACGGCACCCGCCCTCGCCCTGGCGGGAGGCGTGGCCCTGGCCTCGGTCCGCCTGGCTCCCGTGCCCTTCGCGCTGGTCTGCGTGCCCGTCGTACTGGTCGTGGCGCTGCTGGGGGCGCCCGCGCAGGCCGACTACCGGCAGCGCAACGGCCACTACGACGACTTCCCCGGCGCGGTCGGCGTGATCCGGGCGCGGGAGCGCTCCGGCGACGCCATCGTGTACGGCCAGAGCCGGCTGCGCACCGGCTTCGTCTACTACGGCCGCGAGGGCCTCCCCGAGGACGTGCTTCTCAGGGGGCAGGGCCCGGCCTTCGAGTACGTGGAGCGGAACGACCTCGCCGAGGCCCTGGCCGGGCACCGCCGGGTCTGGGTGGTCTGGCGCGGGACGAAGCAGGCCGGGCTGACGGGAAAGAAGATCCCCAAAGTGGCCGCCGTCCGTGCGGCCGGATACCGCCTCTCGACGGCCTGGCACTCCGCCGAGCTGCCGGGCCTGACCGTCGCGCTGTTCGAGCGCGTCCGCGGCAAGAGGTGAATGGACCGTTTCATCACGGTTGGACATCGCCCGCAAGAGTAATTGCCAATTCTGAGTAAAGTTTCGCTTCATGCGACTTACGGTGAAGAGACTTCTGCCGGCCTGTCTCCTAACCACGGCGTCGATCGCGGGACTCCAGCACCCGGCCGCGGCGGCGGCCGACTTGGCCGTCTCCGCGCGGGCGTCCGGGGTGCCGACCGTGGTCCTCACCTTCGACGACGGCACGGCCGACCACCTCGCCGCCGCCGGAATGCTGAGCAGGCGCGGCCTCAAGGGCACCTTCTACGTCAACAGCGGCCGCCTCGGCAGGCGCGGCTTCCTGAGCGTGGCCGCGCTGCGTGCCATCGCGAAGGAGGGCCACGAGATCGGCGGCCACACCCTTCACCATCCGCATCTGTCGGAGACGTTCGACGCCACGCAGCAGACGGAGATCTGCGACGACAGGCGGGCGCTGCTGAAGATGGGCTTCGCCGTGCGCTCGTTCGCCTACCCGTTCGGTGACTTCGACGAGTCGGGCGAGCGGATCGCGATGAGCTGCGGCTACAACAGCGCCCGCGACATCAACGGCCTGTACCGGCCGGACAGCTGCCGCGCCTGCCCGGTCACCGAGACGATCCCGCCCGCGGACCCCGCCGCCGTGCGCGCCACGAGCCAGACCCGCCTGCCGCGTACGGCCCGCACGCTGCGGGAGTTCGTCACCCGCGCGCAGCGGGAGGACGACCCCGGCATGGTGACCTTCGTCTTCCACGAGATAAAGAACGACCCGCGGGACCAGTACGCGACGGCGCCCAAGGAGTTCGCGGCCTTCGTCGATTGGCTGGCCCAGCAGCGGAAAGCCAAGAAGATCGAGGTGAAGACGATGGGCGACGTCGTCGGCGGGGACGTGTCGCCCGTGTCGTGATCCCGCCTGCCGCGCCAGGTCACAGCGAGTCGTCAGGTTGACTACGAGGGTCACAGGGATTCACAAGGTTCGGCTGATAGAAGTTCACCAGCCTGTAAACGGACGCGCGGGAGGGACACCGTGACGGTGACGACCGGCATGTGCTCGCCGTACGGTTTCACACGCAGCCCCACCGAGGAGACCGCGACGCTGTCCTGGAGCGACGGCCGATGGGCGGTGGGAGGCCGGCCGCTGGCCGTCCTCCCGCAGTCCGCCGACGTCGCCGCCCTCCGGCCGTTGCGCGGGCTTCGCGTGGAGTGGCCGGAGGAGCCCGACGCAGGGGCACTGGACACGGTCACCGCCCTGGCCGCCGCGGGGGTGCCGCTCACCTGCGACGACCCGCCGAGGTGGGTGCGCGAGGCCGATCCCGTGCTCGCCGGCCTGGCCGCGGCCTGGACCCCCGAGGCCGGCGACGGCACCCCCGAGTCGGTCGCCGACCTGCGCAGGGAAGAGCACAGCGTGCTCCTGCGCAGGCACGCGCTGCGGGCCGGGGGCGTCGGCACCGGCCTCGCCCCGGTGACCGTCGTCATGGCCACGCGGCGGCCCCACTACGTGGGCCACGCGCTGGGGCAGCTCGCCCGCCAGCGCGGCGTCGGCCTGGAGGCGGTCGTCGCCCTGCACGGGTTCCCGGCCGCGCGGGTGCGCGAGGCGGTCGAGGAGTTCCCCCACCCGATCACGGTGATCGAGGCCGAGCCGGGCGCGCCGCTCGGAACGGTGCTCAACATGGCGGCGGCACGGGCGTCCACCGGCATCGTCGCCAAATGGGACGACGACGACTGGTACGGCCCCGAGCACCTGGCCGACCTGCTGCTGGCCATGGCCTATTCCGGGGCGGAGCTGGTCGGGACCGCGCCGGAGTTCTTCTACCTCCAGCCTCTCCACGCGACGATCCGCCGCGTCGACTACAGCAGCGAGGTGTGGGCCGACCACGTCGCGGGCGGCACGATCCTGCTCGGCCGCGAGGTCTTCGAGCAGGTCGGCGGCTTCGGGCCACTGGACCGCGGGGAGGACGCGCACCTCCTGCACGCGGTCGAGGCGGCAGGCGGCCGCGTCTACCGCACCCACGGCCTGGGCTACGTCCTGCGGCGATCGGTCAGCGCCGACCACACCTGGAACCTTCCTCTTGCCCACTTCCTGCGAGTCGCCGCGAACCAATGGCGCGGTTTTCGCCCGAGTGTGATTCTGGAAGCGCCATGACGCCACGCATCAGAGGAAACGACTACACCGTCCTCCAGCCGCCCGCCATCGGGTCGTCGTGGACGCCCCGCCTGCGGGTCAGCGTGGTCATCCCCGCGTACGCCAACCAGGCCAAGCTCGACCTCACACTCGCCGGGCTGGCCAGGCAGACGTACCCGGCCGACCTGCTCGAAGTGATCGTGGTCGACAACGGCAGCGAGCCGCCGCTGCGCCTGCCGGAGATCCGGCCCCGCGACACGCGGCTGCTGGTGTGCGCGGCGCCGGGCCGGGCCAGGGCACGCAACACCGGGCTGGCCGCCGCGACGGGCGACGTCATCCACTGGATGGACTCCGACGTCGTCCCAGAACCGGAGGAGGTGGAGGCGCACATGCGCTGGCACCACCTCGCGCCCTATCTGTCGGTCACCTCCTACCTGCGGTTCACCACCGCCCCGCTGCCCGACCCCGCGGACGTCGCGGGGACGGACGACCTGGCGAAGCTCTTCGAGCCGGCGGAGCCGCACACCTGGATCGAGGACCTGGTGCGGCGGTCGGACGGGCTGGTCCACTCGCCGCGACCGTTCAGCATCCACATCGGCGGCGCGTCGTCGGTCTCCGCCCGGCTGTTCGAGCGGGCCGGGCCGATGGACCCCGACATGATCCTCGGCCAGGACACCGAGATGGGCTACCGGCTCGCGCAGGCGGGCGCGGTCTTCATCCCCGACCCGCAGGCCAGGGCCTACCACCTCGGCCCGTCCATGCGCATGCGCGACAGCGCGCCGGTCAGCCGGGTCAGTCACGCCCTGGTCACCGACCGGGTCCCCGGCTACCGGTGGCTGCGCACCCATCCCTCACGGCAATGGAAGGTCCCGCAGGTGGAGGTCCTCGTGGACGCCGCCGCGGGATCGTACGACGACGTCAGGGCCACCGTGGACGGCGTGCTGGCCGGCACGGTGACCGACCTCGCCGTGGTGCTGACCGGCCCGTGGGACGAGCTCGCGCCCGAGCAGCGCGCGCCGCTCAAGGACCCGCGTCTCGATCTCGTGCTGCTGCGGGCCCACTACACCCACGAGGGCCGGGTGCGGCTGGCCACGGCGGCGTCCGACACCCACTCGCCGTACCGCCTGCGCATCCCGCCCGGCTGGGTGCCGGAGGAGGACAGCCTCGGCCGGCTGATCGAGGTGCTGCGCGGTCGGGAGCTCGGACTGGTGAGCGTGCTCCTGGCCGAGGACGCGGAAGGCGTCACCGCCGCCCGCCTGGAACGCACCGAGGCGTTCTCCCGCGCCGTCCTCGTCGCGGAGGAGGGCGAGGACCTCGACGACGCCGTGGACGAGATGTTCGGCACGTACTGGGTCGACGGCGAGACCTTCGGCTTCCGGGCCGCCGCGGACGCCCCGGCCTACATGAATCCGCGCACCGCCTATCGCAAGCGGGTGCAGGCGCAGGCCGAGGTCGAGCGGCTGACCAAGGAGGTCGAGCGGCTGCGCGGGCAGGTGACCAGGTGGCGCGACGAGGCGGCGCGGTGGCGCAAGTCGGCCGTCGAGTTCCGCCGGGAGATGGGCACCCTGCGGCGGCAGGTCTCGGTGCTGCGCGGTCAGGTCTCGGCGCTGCATCGCGCCCGGGGCCTGCGTGGCATCGCCCGGGGCATCACCCGGCCCTTCACGTTCAAGAAGACCTGACGGGCAAGAAGACCTGACCGGCCGGGCCCCGCCGTCGCGCGACAGGAGTCGCGGGGCGGGGCCGGCGTCGGATGGTCGAGGAACGGGCGGAACAGGCCGCGGCGGCGCGGCGGCGCGGCCTCCGGCGTCCGGGGCCTCGCGCCGCGGCCGGTTTCGGCGTTCGCGCGGCGGCCGGTTTCGGAGTTTGCGCGGCGGCCGGGTTCCGGGCGGTCTGCGACGCGGCGGGGGCGGCCGGTTTCGCCGGAGCCTTGGGAAGCTCCTCGAACTCGCTCGCCGCGGCGTGCCGCACGCCGTGGGTCTGCGCGATCACGTCGGCCGGGTCCTCGCCCGGCGCGGTGAGGCGGCGGGCGCGCGCGACCGCCTCGGTCCGCTCCAGGGTGGCCGTGCCCCCGCCGGGCAGGTCCAGGATCAGCAGGCCGATCCGCTCCTCCAGCATCGCCTTGACCGCTCGCTCGAGCAGTGCCGGAGCCGGAGGGGCGTCGACGGGCGCCGTGTAGCGGAAGGGGATGGGCGCGGCGGTCGGCGCCGCCCGTTCCGCGAACCGCACCCGCGCGTCGTGCCCGAACGCCGCCCTGACCAGGGCGAGGTCGAACGCCTCGGTCCCCGGCGCCCACCTGCGTCCGCCTTCCAGCGGCGACCAGGGGCCGGCCAGCGTCACCGCGACGTCGGTGAGCGTGCCGCGCAGCACCGCGTCGACCGCCGCGACGATCCGCCGCTCGTCCGCCCCCGTCACGTCGAAGACGACCTCGACGTACGGCACGAGCCAGCGCCGGCCGGGCTCCTTGCGCAGGTCGCGGCGGAGCGGGACCCGGTGGGCCAGATGGGCCTCGACGAGACGGACGATCGATTTGCCGTGCTCACCGCGCTGGGCGGGCAGGCCGAGATGCACGGCGCGGGCCTCCATGTCGGGGACGAACACCGCCCCCGCCTGCGCGAGCCGGTAGGCGAACTCGGTGTCCTGGCCGCGCACCACCTCGGGATCGAAGCCCCGGACCTCGTCGAGCAGGGCCCGCCGCAGGGAGACCGTCGGACCGGTGCACACCTGGTAGGGGTTCTTGCTGGCCCGCAGGCCGTCGAGGCGGCGGATGGTCTCCTCGGTCGAGCTGGACACCAGCGCCGACGGGCCGAACAGGTCCTCGGGAGAGCCGTGCCGTACGGCCTCGTGGACCTGCGCGGGAGTGAGGGCCGGCTCCTCGGCGAACTTCTTGCCGCCGATCGTGACGAGGTAGTCGGTGAGATGGTGCCAGCGGAACAGCGCCTCCAGATGCTCCCGTGAGATCACCATGTCGGCGTCGAGACGCTGCACGATCTCGCCCTCGGCCGCCGCGATGCCGGCGTTCATCGCGTGCCCGGCGCCCCATCCGCCGGGCGGGACCACGACGACGCGGGTGTTGTCCGGCCGCAGATCGGGCAGGCGCAGCGGAGGGTCGCTGCGGTCGTCCACCACGATCACCTCGGTGAGGTGCGCGGGATAGGTCTGCGCGGCCAGTGCGGCCAGCGTCAGATCGAGGCGGTGCTGTCCGCCGTGCGCGGGGATGACGACACTCGCGCTGAGCGTGGGCGTCCAGCCGCCGATGGGCGGCGGCGTGAGCGGAGAGTAGTCGTTGTGGCGAATTCTCGGCCGGGGCTCCACGCCCGTCAGGTGGGCCAATCCTCGTCCTCTACAGCGATGGTCAAAGGGCCGCTCCACAGTAGCGAAACCCGCTGACAGTTCCCTAAGGTGGCGCCCAATATGTCCATTTGGTGGACAACGAAGTCCGCACGTCAAACGGTTGGCCGTAGACTCGGTGACCGATACCCCTGGTGACACGCGTATGCGCGCGTGGGAGGAGCGACCAATGTTCAGGGCTTGGCGTGGCCTGATCGAGGAGTACCGCGACCGTCTGCCGGTCTCCACGACGACGCCCGTGGTGACCCTGCTCGAGGGCGGCACGCCGCTCGTCCCGGCCAAGCGGGTGTCCCAGATCACGGGCTGTGACGTCCATCTCAAGGTCGAGGGCCTCAACCCGACCGGCAGCTTCAAGGACCGCGGCATGACCGTCGCGATCAGCAAGGCTGTCGAGGAGGGCGCCCAGGCGGTCATCTGCGCGTCCACCGGCAACACCAGCGCCTCGGCCGCCGCCTACGCCGTACGGGCCGGGCTGACCTGCGCCGTCCTCGTGCCGCGCGGGAAGATCGCGATGGGCAAGCTCGCCCAGGCGCTGGTGCACGGCGCCAGGCTGCTGCAGGTCGAGGGCTCGTTCGACGACTGCCTGGAGATGACCAGGAAGCTCGCGGAGACCTACCCGATCGCGCTGGTCAACTCCGTGAACCCGCACCGCCTGCAGGGCCAGAAGACGGCGGCCTTCGAGATCGTCGACGCGCTCGGCGACGCGCCCGACGTCCACTGCATCCCGGTCGGCAACGCCGGCAACATCTCGGCCTACTGGATGGGCTACAAGGAGTACGCCGACGACGGCGTGGCCACCAAGCGGCCGCGAATGCTGGGATTCCAGGCGAGCGGCGCGGCGCCGCTGGTCGGCGGCAGCCCCGTGACCCACCCGCAGACGATCGCGACGGCGATCAGGATCGGCAACCCCGCCTCCTGGCGGCTCGCCGAGGCCGCGCGCGACGAGTCCGGCGGCGACATCCAGGCCGTCACCGACCGCCAGATCGCCGCGGCGTACAAGCTGCTCGCGCAGGAGGAGGGCGTGTTCGTCGAGCTCGCCTCCGCCGCGAGCGTCGCCGGCCTGCTCCAGGCGCACGAGCAGGGCCTGCTCACGCCGGGGCAGCGGGTCGTGTGCACCGTTACCGGCAACGGCCTGAAGGACCCCGACTGGGCCATCTCCGGCGCCCCGGCGCCCGTGACGATCCCGATCGACGCCTACGCCGCCGCGGCCGCGCTGGGACTCGCCTGACCGGCCCCCTCATTCCCGCCCATCAAAGGGTTCAGGTGACGAATTGACGGACAGTCAGGGCGTCGTCGTCCGCGTGCCGGCGACGAGCGCCAACCTCGGCCCCGGTTTCGACAGCCTCGGTCTCGCGCTCGACCTGTACGACGAGGTGGAGGCCGAGATCTCCGGCTCTCCCGGCGTGCGGATCGCCGTGGAGGGCCAGGGCGCCGGTGAGCTGGACGAGGGCGAGGGCCACCTCGTCGTCAGGACCATGCGCGCGACGTTCGACCGCATGGGATTCGCCCAGCCGGACGGCATCGCGCTGCGCTGCCGCAACCGGATTCCGCACGCGCGGGGGCTCGGCTCGTCGTCGGCGGCGATCTGCGCCGGCATCCTCGCGGCCCGCGCCCTCGTACGCGCGCGGGGCGCGGGGGACCTGCCGGACGCCGAGGTGTTCGCGCTGGCCACGGAGCTGGAGGGGCATCCCGACAACGTGGCCCCGTGCCTGGCGGGCGGTCTCACCATCGCCTGGACGGACCAGTCCGGAGCGGCGAGTATGGTGAAACTGACTCCGCACGAGGACGTCCGGCCGGTGGCGTTGATCCCGGATTTCCGGTTGTCCACGGAGGAGGCTCGGGGGCTGCTGCCGAAGGACGTACCGCATTCGGACGCGGCGGCCAACGCGGGGCGGGCGGCTCTGCTCGTCGCGGCGCTGACACAGAGACCGGAACCGGATCTCCTGCTCGCCGCCACCGAGGACCGCCTGCACCAGAGGTACCGCGCGCCCGCGATGCCCCGCACCGCCGAACTGGTGCGACGGCTCCGCGAGGCCGGGGTGCCCGCCGTCGTCTCGGGGGCCGGTCCGACGGTTCTCGCGTTGACGACACGGGACACCAAGGATTTGATCGCGCCAGAAGTGGGTAATGACTGGCACATCCAGCCAATGAACGTCGACCCGCTTGGTGCGTACGTTCGGTTTCCCGAGACACGCTGATGCTTCTTCGACCTTCAGGGAATAGCTGTGCGCGCTGGTGATGTTAGGCTGATAGCCGCACCAGGTGCCCCCGTGTTGGGTGCGTGCTTGTCATTCGCACATCGCTGCACTTCGCCTCGCGTCCTTCGACGCGGGCAGGGCGATTTCCCCGAAACCGTTTCCTCCAGTCGGCACACCCTCGGGTGGCATGGCCGGAGGCGGCGTTCTCGGAGACATGCGCGTTCGAACCACCAAGACATCTGGTCGGTGGCGGCAATCCGGGGGATCGCCCCCGGGCACCTACCGCTCGCGAATCCCGAGGGTCATCGACACATGAGATTCGCGAAGCCCGACCCGGTCTGTCCCGCCGGGTCGCATCACCGGGACGCCTGGACGCACGATTCTGGCGCCCGACCCCTGGGAAGGACCCTTAGTTGAGCGACACCACCGAACTCCTCTCCGACGGCCAGGCCGCCGGCGACACCCCCACTTCCGCCCCGGCCCGTCCGCGACGTCGCTCCGGCACCGGCCTGGCTGGCATGGTGCTCCCCGAGCTTCAGGCCCTGGCGACCAGCCTCGGCATCACGGGGACCGGACGGATGCGCAAGAGCCAGCTCATCGCGGCCATCCAGGAGAAGCAGGGCGGATCGGGAGAGGCCGCGGCCGAGCCGAAGGCCGCCGCCGAAGCTCCCGCCGTCGCCGAGCGCCCCGCCCGTGGCCGCCGGGAACGTTCCCGCGCCGCCGCGACGCCCGCGTCCGAGGCCGCGCCCGCCGCCACGCCCGCTGCCGAGCCCGTCGTCGCGGCTCGTGAGGAGCGTCCCGTGGTCGAGGCCGCGCCCGTCGTGGCCGCCGACGCCACGCAGAACGGCGTCGCCGCCGTCGCCGAGCCGCAGGCCGAGGCCGCCCAGTCCGAGACCCGCGCCGAGCGCCCGAGCGCGGCGACCGCCGCGAGCGCCGCACGCGCGGTGAGCGGGGCGAGAGGGGCCGCGAGCGCGACGGCCGCGGCGACCAGCGCGGTGACCAGCGCGCCGCCGACGCCGGGGACGCGGCCAGGGCCGTCGTGACCAGCAGGGCCGCGGCGACAGCCGCGCCGACGGCCGTGACGGCCGCTCCGACGGGCGCGGCGACAGCCGTACGGACAGCCGCGCCGACGGCAAGGGCGACCAGCAGGGCGAGGACGGCCGCGGGCGCCGTGGCCGCTTCCGCGAGCGTGGCCGCCGCGGGCGCGACCGCTTCGAGAGCAACGAGCCGGTCATCGGCGAGGACGACGTCCTGATCCCGATCGCCGGCATCCTGGACATCCTCGACAACTATGCCTTCGTGCGGACCAGCGGCTACCTGCCGGGCGCGAACGACGTCTACGTCTCGCTCGCCCAGATCCGCCGCAACGGCCTGCGCAAGGGCGACGTCATCACCGGCGCCGTCCGGCAGCCGAGGGACGGCGAGCGGCGCGAGAAGTTCAACGCCCTGGTCCGCCTCGACACCGTCAACGGCATGGACCCGGAGCAGGCCCGCCAGCGGCCCGACTTCAACAAGCTCACGCCGCTCTACCCGCAGGAGCGCCTGCGGCTGGAGACCGAGCCGAACGTCCTGACCACGCGGATCATCGACCTCGTGTCGCCGATCGGCAAGGGCCAGCGCGGCCTGATCGTGTCGCCGCCCAAGGCAGGCAAGACCATGGTGCTCCAGGCGATCGCCAACGCGATCACGCGCAACAACCCGGAGTGCCACCTGATGGTCGTCCTCGTGGACGAGCGTCCGGAAGAGGTCACCGACATGCAGCGGTCGGTCAAGGGCGAGGTCATCCACTCGACCTTCGACCGCCCGGCCGAGGACCACACCACCGTCGCCGAGCTCGCCATCGAGCGGGCCAAGCGGCTGGTGGAGCTGGGCCACGACGTCGTCGTGCTGCTCGACTCGATCACCCGCCTCGGGCGCGCGTACAACCTCGCGGCGCCCGCGAGCGGCCGCATCCTGTCCGGTGGTGTCGACTCGACCGCGCTCTACCCGCCGAAGCGGTTCTTCGGCGCCGCCCGCAACATCGAGAACGGCGGCTCGCTGACGATCCTCGCCACGGCTCTCGTCGAGACCGGCTCCAAGATGGACGAGGTCATCTTCGAGGAGTTCAAGGGCACCGGCAACATGGAGCTCAAGCTCAACCGGTCGCTCGCGGACAAGCGCATCTTCCCCGCGGTGGACGTGGACGCGTCCGGCACCCGCAAGGAGGAGATCCTCATGGCCAAGGAGGAGCTGTCCATCGTCTGGAAGCTCCGCCGCGTCCTCCACGCCCTCGACATGCAGCAGGCGCTGGAGCTCCTTCTCGAGAAGATGAAGGAGACCAAGTCCAACGCCGAGTTCCTGCTCCAGGTGCAGAAGACCACGGTCAGCAACGACCGCGACTGACGCACTTCCGACCGACGCCCCGGACGGCCGCGCCGTCCGGGCGTCGGCGTTTCGGCGAGCGGCAGGACGACGCCGGCCACCGCGCCGACAGCGTCGGCGTAGCCGCGGCGGACCGTCCACTCGTCCAGGCTGAGCGCTGCGGCGGCCTGCCGGGTCGACGGGAAACCCTCCGTGACAGCAGAGCTCGGGCAAAATGTGGCGCAAGAAGATTGCGCTGATGTCTGGGGAGGGTGTGGTGCTGGTCGTCCAGGCCTACCGGTACGCCCTCGATCCCACCCCCGCCCAGGCCCGTGCGCTGGCCTCGCACTGCGGGGCGGCACGGGTCGCGTTCAACTGGGGCCTGGCCCTGGTGAAGGCCAACCTCCAACAGCGGGAGGCGGAGAAGTCCTACGGCATCCCTGACGATCAGTTGACCCCGCCGGTGTCGTGGTCGATGTACTCGCTGCGCAAGGCGTGGAACGCGGCGAAGGCCGATGTGGCGCCGTGGTGGGCGGACAACTCCAAGGAGGCCTACGCCTGCGGCCTGGAACGCCTGGCGACTGCGTTGAAGAACTGGAGCGACTGACGCAAGGGCCGGCGCACGGGGCCGAGGCTGGGGTTCCCAGGTATCCGGTCCAAGCGCAGGGCCGCGATGTCGGTGCGGTTCACCACCGGGCCGATCCGGCTGGAGGGTCGCCGGGATGGTCCGTAACCGGCGTCTGGCCCGCGCCATCGCCGATGCCGGGTTCGGGGAGATCCGCCGCCAACTCGGCTACAAAACTGCCTGGAACGGCGGGCGGCTGGTCGTGGCCGACCGGTGGTTCCCCTCGTCGAAGACGTGTTCGGCGTGCGGGGCAGTGAAAGCCAAGCTGCCCCTGCGCGTGCGCACCTTCGCATGTGGGGCGTGCGGCCTGGTCATCGACCGGGACCGCAACGCCGCGCTCAACCTGGCTTCCCTCGTGAAGCATGTCGCCGGGAGTGGCCCGGAGACGGTAAACGGACGTGGAGCCGACCGTAAGGCCGGGCCCAGCCCGGCGGGTGGCTGTGAAGCGTCTACCCCCCACCGGGCCTCCGCCCGGGCAAGAGGGGACCTTCGTCCGGCAACGGGCGAATCGCTGAGAAACACTGATCCTCAGTGAACGGAATAGCCCATGGCCTGGGATGGTTGGAGGATCTGGCACACTGGTAGCCGAACCGCAGCGGTACCGGTTCCCGCGCCGCGCATCACAGGTGTGCCGATGCGCGCAGGCCGTGACAGACGGAGCGACCCGGCGACCGCGCCTAGCGTTAAGGACTGAGACATGAAGCCCGACATCCACCCGGAGTACGTGGTCACCCAGGTGACCTGCACCTGCGGGAACACCTTCACCACGCGTAGCACCGCGAAGAACGGCGTGATCCACGCCGACGTCTGCTCCGCCTGCCACCCCTTCTACACGGGCAAGCAGAAGATCCTCGACACCGGTGGCCGGGTGGCGCGCTTCGAGGCGCGCTTCGGCAAGAAGGCCCAGAGCAAGTAGCTCCTCCAGGACGCCGGCTCGGGGGTGCCCCTCTCTTGGGGCGTCTCCGGGTCGGCGTTCTTGGTGATTACGGCCTTTACCGAGGAGCTTGAGCAAAGGAGCGTGCGGTGAACCTCGACGAGATCATGAGTGAGTACGCGGATCTGGAACTGCGGCTCGCCGACCCCGCCGTGCACGCCGACCAGAGCAAGGCGCGGACGTACGGCAAGCGTTACGCGGAGCTCACGCCGATCGTCGCGACCTACCGGGAGCTCGAAGGCGTACGGCAGGACCTGGCGGCCGCGCGCGAGCTCGCGGCGGAGGACCCGGCGTTCGCGGAGGAGGCGGCCGAGCTGGAGGGCCGCGTCCCGGTGCTGGAGGAGAAGCTCACCCGTCTCCTGGTCCCGCGCGACCCCAACGACGACAAGGACGTCATCATGGAGATCAAGGCGGGCGAGGGCGGCCAGGAGTCGGCCCTGTTCGCCGGAGACCTCCTGCGGATGTACCTCAGGTATGCCGAGCGGGTCGGCTACAAGACCGAGATCATCGACGCGCAGCACTCCGACCTCGGCGGCTACAAGGACGTCACCGTCGCCATCAAGGGGAGGGAGGGCGTCTGGTCGCGGCTCAAGTTCGAGGGCGGCGTGCACCGCGTCCAGCGGGTGCCGGTGACCGAGTCGCAGGGCCGCATCCACACCTCGGCCGCCGGAGTGCTCGTCTATCCGGAGGCCGAAGAGGTCGACGTCCAGATCGACCCCAACGACCTGCGCATCGACGTGTTCCGCTCCAGCGGTCCCGGCGGCCAGAGCGTCAACACGACCGACTCGGCCGTGCGGATCACCCACCTTCCGACCGGGGTCGTCGTCTCCTGTCAGAACGAGAAGAGCCAGCTCCAGAACAAGGAGTCGGCGCTGCGCATCCTGCGCGCCAGGCTGCTCGTGATGGCGCAGGAGGAGGCCGAGGCGGCCGCGATGGCCGAGCGCAAGTCACAGGTGCGCACGGTCGACCGCTCCGAGCGCATCCGCACCTACAACTTCCCGGAGAACCGCATTTCGGATCACCGCGTGGGCTTCAAGGCCTACAACCTGGACCAAGTCCTGGACGGCGATCTCGATGCGGTGATACAGGCTTTGCTCGACGCCGAACTCGCGGAGAAGCTGGCCGCTCATTCGTGAGTCCGCGGCGAGCCTGATGAGGGGACGATGGGAGAAGCGGTGATGGACGTGGGTCGTCGAATGACCGTGGGCCGTCCCGGCGGCGGCCCGTCCGCCCATGACCGACGATCCCCAGGCCACGCCGCGACGACCGTGCTGTAAGAGACCATGACCTTCCTGCTCGACGAAATCGCCCTCGCCACCGCCCGGCTCGCCGAGGCGGGAGTGCCGTCACCCCGAACGGACGCCGAGGAGATCGCGGCCTTCGTGCACGGCGTTCCGCGCGGCAAGCTGCACACGATCAAGGACGCCGACTTCGACGCGCGGTTCTGGGAGGGCGTCGCCCGGCGTGAGGCACGCGAGCCGCTGCAGCACATCACCGGCCGGGCGTACTTCCGCTACCTCTCCCTCGAAGTGGGCCCGGGCGTGTTCGTGCCCAGGCCAGAGACCGAGGTCGTGGCCGGCTGGGCGATCGACCGGCTGCGCGAGATGGACGTCGCCTCTCCCGTCGTGGTCGACCTCGGCACCGGTTCCGGGGCCATCGCGCTGTCGATCGCGCAGGAGGTCGCGCTGGCGCAGGTGCACGCCGTCGAGATCGACCCCGTGGCGTACGGCTGGGCCAAGCGCAACATCCTCGAACACGGCCAGGGCCGCACCACCCTGCATCCGGAGGATCTGGCCGACTGCCTGCCGGAGCTGAACGGCCAGGTGGACCTGGTCATCTCCAACCCCCCGTACATCCCGCCCGGAGCGATCCCGCGCGACCCCGAGGTGCGCGACTACGATCCCTCGCGGGCCCTGTACGGGTCGGGGGAGGACGGGCTGGACGAGGTGAGAGCCGTCGAACGCACGGCGCGGCGCCTGCTGCGGCCGGGCGGGTTCGCCGTGGTCGAGCACGCCGACCAGCAGGGGAACGCCGTCTACTGGCTGTTCGCCGAGGAGAACGGCTGGCGCGACGTGCGGTTGCGCCAGGACCTGACCGGCCGGGACAGGTTCGTCACGGCCCGGCTGACCCAGGACTGATTCGAATGGCCCGTTCGGCGGCCACGCGGCGGCGGAGCCGGCCGGGACACGTGGAAGGATGGCTTCGTGAGCCGACGGTTTGACTGTGCCGACCAGACGGAGCGGATGACCGGACTGGCCGAGGCGACCTCGGCGGTACGGCGGGGCGAGCTCGTGGTGCTTCCCACCGACACCGTGTACGGGATCGGCGCCGACGCCTTCACTCCTTCCGCCGTCAACGCGCTGCTGGAGGCGAAGGGCCGGGGCAGGGACATCCCGGTGCCGGTCCTCGTGGGCACCGTGCGGGCCGCCAACGCCCTCGTGGAGAGCCTCGGGACGTACGGGCAGGACCTGGTGGACGCCTTCTGGCCCGGGCCGCTCACGCTCATCCTCAGGGCCAACCGTTCGCTGTCGTGGGACCTCGGCGACGCCAAGGGAACGGTCGCCGTCCGCATGCCGCTGCACCCGGTCGCGCTGGACCTCCTCAAGGAGACGGGCCCGATGGCGGTCTCCAGCGCCAACCGGGCAGGCAACCCGCCGGCCACCACCGTGGACGAGGCCGAGGAGCAGCTCGGGGACTCGGTGGACGTCTACCTCGACGGCGGCCCCTGCGAGGACACCGTGCCGTCCACGATCGTCGACCTGACCACCGCCGTGCCCCGGGTGCTGCGCAAGGGCGCGATCCCCGTGGACAAGATCCGCGGCCTGGTGGGATACCTCGCGACCGAGGAGTGACCGCGATCCGGGCGTACGTCTCGCGATGTGAGACGTCGCCGGGGCTCTGATCAGGGCGATCGATGCCGTCTGGCTATCGGGCTTCTTTACTGATGCCACCCCGGCTACCGTGAAGTGCGCCGATATCTCTGTGGAGGCGCGCCCATGGCCAAGCTCGACGGGATGGATCCGAAGCTCGTCCGTGAGTTGCTGTCGGAGGTTCAGCACGCCGCGAGGCAGATGGACGGCATCGAGGCCCGGGTCACCCAGTTGACGCGTACGGCCGGCGTCTCCGTGCACGTGACCCACCGGCCGTCGCAGGTCGCCGACGCGTGCTCGACGATGGTCAAGGACGTCACGAACCGGGTGACCCTGCTGGAGAAGAAGGAGAAACAGCAGAGCCCGGGCAAGGTCCCCACGGCCCACGGAGCCTCCTTCACCGAGGAGAGGGACACCACCGCGCCTGCGGACGATCCGGCGCCGAAGTCCGGCGCACAGGACGACAAGGGCGCCAAGGGCGACGCCAAACCCGATCACAAGGCCGATCACAAGAGCGACGGCACGTCCGACCACAAGTCCGAAGCGAAGGCGGACGAGCACAAGTCCGGCCACAAGGCGGATGCGAAGCCTGACGGCAAGTCCGAGGGCAGGGCCGAGGGGAAGGCGGTCCACGACAGGCAGGACGCCCCCCACTCGTCGTCGCCCGCGAATGGCTCGGGCGATTCCGGCACCGCGAAGGGCGAGACCTCCCACCGGGCGCACAGCGCCGCCGACGGCGCGACCCGCGCGAACGGCGACGGCGGAGGTCGCGGCGTGGCCGAGGGAAAGCTCGCGGACAAGCCCTCCTACGCCACCGTCGAGGGTTCCCTCGCCCAGATGCCCTCCTCGACGCACGGTCCGGCCCACCCCGCCGACACCACCGGTACGGGCACGGGGACGCCTGCGGCCACCGGTGCGAGCGGTGACACCGGCGCGGGGACCGGCTCCGGGGCGGGCCAGACGGGGAGCCCCAACGGCGCCGTGGGCGGCACCGGCGACGCGGGCGCGACCGGCGGTGGTTCCGGCCAGGTTCACCAGCCCGCCGGTCAAGGCCAACCGGTCGGCGACGGCCAGAGCGTGGGCCAGGGTCTGGGTCAGGGCGCGGGCCAGAATCAGCCTGCCGGTCCGGGGCAGCCGGCCGGGGGGCGATCACGTCGTGGGCGATCAGGTCGTGGGCCGGGATCAGGGCACGAGCCACGTGCAGCCGGTCGGCGACGGCCAGGGCGCCGCGCAGAGCCAGTCCGGCGGCGGGCAACAGGGCGTCGTCCACGGGCAGGACCAGAACCCGGGGCAGGGCACGCCGGTCGATTCGAAAGCGGCGGGGGAGCAGCCTTCCACGGCCGGAAGCGACTCCTCTTTCTACGACACGCCTGGCAAGGATCACCCGGACGACATCGACCCCGCCGGCCGGCAGGTGACCGTCGTCGACGGTGTCAAGGTCGTCAGCACCCCGATGAACCAGCCCCCGCAGGGCGCCCAGCCGATCGGCATGCCCGGCGCGGACGCGCAGACGGCGACCGTCACCGGTGCGCACCCGGACGGGCCGCCCGGGTTGGTGCCGCCCGCCGAGCCGACCAACCCGGCGGCGAACCAGCCTCCGCAACCCGGCCTCGCGCCCGGCGATCCCATGGGCGCCTACGTCGGCACCCCCGCCGACAACCTCTCCGGTGATCCGCTCGCGGAGGGCAACACGAACGCCGTGCAGGGGACTGCCGCCGGCCACGGCGCGGTGACGGCGAGCGCCGGCGGTCATGCGTACACGAGCGACACGGCCGCAGACGGTGCGGCGACCGGGACCACGCATCCGGCGGCTACGGCCGGTGCCGCGGGTACAGCGCCTGCGGCGCCTCCGGCCACCGTGACCGCACACCCGGCGGGCGCGGCCGACGCGGCGCCTGCTGGGATCAACGCGGCGAACGGCACGGCTCACCCGGCGGTTACGGCCGGTGCCACGGGCACGGCCGATGCGCCGCCCGCGACATCAGGTGGGACCGGCACGGTGACCGGCAGCCTGCAGGCGGTGGATGCCCCCGGCACCGGGCATGCGGCGGGTGCGACCGGTACGGTCACCGGCAGCCTGCACGCGGTGGGGACGACGGCGGCCGGAGAGGCCCACACGGCCGGGACGGCGGGGGCAGCGGGCACGGCGGGTGCCGGTGGCGATGGCGCGACTGGCGCGACCGGCGCGTCGGGCCACACCGGGACGACCGGTGTGAGCGACAGAGCCGACGGCGCGGCGGGTACGAGCGGGCGAGCATGCGACAACGACGCCGCCACGGGCGCGAACGGGGCGGTCCGGGACGGCGCTGGCGCGAATGGCCCAGGTACACACGGCACGGCCACGCACGGCGCGGGAACTGACGGCTATCGCTCACACGGTGCGGGGACGCACGGTCATGGCTCATACGGCGCGGACACGCATGACGCGGGCACGCGCGGCTCGGGGACCAATGACGCGGCGGGGACGCGGGACACCGGCCAGGCTCCGGCTCCCGATCCCCGGTCGCTCGCGGAGGCGCAGCCCGGGGACGTGCTCAGCTACCCCGCGCGCCACTCGGACGACGAGGCCGTGCCGCGCATGCCGGCGGACCACCATCGGGACATCGAGCCCGTGGACATGCCGGACGTCGGCGTCCCGGAAGGGGAGTGGGGCAAGGGCGACTGGGTGGCCAGGAAGATTCAGCCCGACGGGCCCGCCGGCCGCGTCGAAGCCGTCGAAGTCGTCATCCGGCAGCCGGAGAAGTGACGCGTGCGAGCGACGTTCCCGCTGCTCGTGCGGGCTCGGGCTGAAACCCGGCGACGCCCGGAGGCGGCCGGATCGGCCGCGACCAGGCAGGTGAGGCACATCGGCGGGGTCGCCGGGGTGCCAGAGGCAGGGCATGCGACGACCAACGCCGGCGTGCTGGCCGGCTTCGCACAGGAGGCGCGATCGTGAGTTATGTCGACCCGCCGGCGCCGACTCCGCTGCAGCCGGGGGAGACCCCACCGGCGCCGTCGAGCACCGACCTGCTCTCGCCCGGCGGGCAGCCGACGGGCTGGGTGTTCAACCCGGAGTACCAGAAGCTCGTCGACCTGTGGCTGCAGGTGGTCCCGCTGATGGACCAGCTCACCAAGTCGCTGGACAAGCCGTACGAGATGTCGCGGAGCAGGGACGTGTGGGACGCGCCGGTCGCCGAGCGGTACGTCCGGGACCTGGCCGAATGGCGCAACCGGCTCGGGATGTACCGCCAGGCGGTGCTGACGGCGATCAGCGACCAGGCGGCGGACACGCCGCGCTGGATTCCGGGCAAGGCCGGCGCGCCGCACGCCTTCACCTCCTGAACACCCTTCGGCAACCTCCTGAACAGCGACGACGCCCGCGCGACGGCCTGCGGGCGGTCTACTCTTGGAGCGAAGACCGCCACGGGATTGTGAGCCGGTTCCATGGACAGTTCGGAGCCGTTCTACGGGCCTGATTTCGCCCGGCTCGCCGCGCAGGACCCGGACGTCGCCCAGGTGCTGCTCGACGAGGTCGCCAGGCTGCGCGGCGGGCTCCAACTCATCGCCAGCGAGAATCTGTCCTCGCCCGCCGTCCTCGCCGCGCTCGGCTCGACGCTGAACGACAAGTACGCCGAGGGCTATCCGGGCCACAGGTACTACCGCGGTTGCGAAGTGGCGGACCGCGCCGAGCAGATCGCCGTAGAGCGGGCCAAGCGGTTGTTCGGGGCAGACCATGTCAACGTGCAGCCCTACAGCGGCACCACGGCCATCCTGGCGGCGTACGCGGCCCTTCTGCAGCCGGGGGACGGCGTCCTGGCGCTCGCGCTGGAGCACGGCGGCCACATCACCCACGGGTCCAAGGTCAACTTCTCCGGCAGGTGGTTCCACGTCGTCTCCTACGGTGTGCGGCGGGACACCGAGACGATCGACTACGACGAGGTGAGGGACCTGGCGCTGCGCCACCGGCCCCGGGTGATCGTCTGCGGCGCCACGGCGTATCCCCGGCTGATCGACTTCGCCGCCTTCCGCGCCATCGCCGACGAGGCCGGAGCCTGGCTGCTGGCGGACGTCGCCCACGAGATCGGCCTCATGGCCGGCGGGGCCATCCCGTCGGCCGTGCCGTACGCGGACGTCGTGACCTTCACGACCCACAAGTCGCTGCGCGGCCCGCGCGGGGGAGGCGTGCTGTGCACAGACGAACTGGCGTCGGGGATCGACCGGGCGGTGTTCCCCTTCACCCAGGGCGGGCCGCTGATGCACGTCGTCGCGGCCAAGGCGGTGGCGTTCGGCGAGGCGCTGCGTCCCGAGTTCCGGGCGTACGCCGCGTCGGCGGTGGACAACGGGAGGACCCTGGCGGAAGGGCTGGCGGCCGAGGGGCTGCGCCCGGTGTCGGGCGGCACCGACACCCACCTCGCGCTGGTCGACCTGCGCGGGACAGGGGTGAGCGGGGCGGAGGCGGAGCGGCGCTGCGCCGAGGCCGGCATCCTGCTCAACCACAACGCGATCCCGTACGATCCGGCGCCCGCGACCGTGACCTCCGGGATCAGGGTCGGCACGCTCTGCGCGACCACCCAGGGCATGGGCGCGGCGGAAATGAGGGAGATCGCGTCTCTCGTCGTCCGGGCCATCCGGCAGCCGGGTGCGATAACGTCGGTCCTCGAACGGGTAAAGGGGCTGACCGCGACGCATCCGGCATATCCCCGTTAGGGATAGGGCGATCTGTGTCTTTTGCCCGTCACAACCGATCCGCCTATCCAGGAAACTAGGTCCGTGCGCGAATATCTCCTCTTGGCGCTCGTGGCGGCCGCGGTGACGTACCTGCTGGTGCCGCCGGTCAGGGCGTTCGCGCTGCGCATCGGCGCGGCGCCCGAGGTGCGGGAGCGGGACGTGCACACGGTGCCCACTCCGCGTCTGGGCGGGCTCGCGATGTTCGGCGGGATGGCGGCGGCGCTGCTGGTGGCGAGCAAGCTGCCGTACGTCGGCGGCGCGTTCGACAGCGGCCAGACGGGCCAGACGGTCATCGGCCTTCTCGCGGCCGGCGGCCTGATCGTCGTCACCGGCTTCCTGGACGACTGGCTCGGCATGGACGCGCTCGTCAAGCTGGGCGGCCAGATCGCGGCGGGCGGGCTGCTCGTCTACTTCGGCGTGTACCTGCAGTTCCTCCCGCTGCCGCAGTCGATGGGCGGCTCCCAGGCCCTCGACAGGACCCTGTACACGATCCTCACCATCATGATCGTGGTCGTCGTGATCAACGCGGTGAACTTCGTGGACGGGCTGGACGGCCTGGCCGCGGGGATCGTCGGGATCGCGGCGATGGCGACCTTCGCCTACTCGATCGTGCTCCAGCAGACCGCGAGCGGTTCGCGGATCAACGGGACGGCCGCCATCGCGGCGATCCTCATCGGGATGTGCGCGGGCTTCCTGCCGCACAACTTCAATCCCGCCAAGATCTTCATGGGCGACACCGGAGCCATGCTGCTCGGCCTGCTGCTCGCCACCTCGCTGATCACGAGCCTTTCGTCTGTCGAGCCTGACGCGGTGGTCGGCAAGATCAACCGGTTCCCGGTGATCCTGCCGCTGGTGCTGCCGATCGCGGTCGTGGTGCTGCCGCTGGCCGACCTGATCATGGCGGTCGTCCGGCGGACATCGGCCGGGATGTCGCCCTTCGCGCCCGACCGCGGCCACCTGCACCACCGGATGCTCGACATCGGCCACTCCCACCGGCGCAGCGTCCTGATCATGTACGCGTGGACGTTCCTGTTCGCCTTCGCCATCGTGGGCCTGTCGATCGGCCGCGTGCCGCTCATCGTGTTCCCCCTGACGATCGTGCTCGCGGTGGCGGTGCTGGTGATCATGGGCCTGCCGCGGTGGCGGTCGCGCCGCACCGCGACGCAGGACCACAAGAGCGACCAGAAGATCGGTGCGCGTCCGGCCGGGAGTCGCTCGTCCCGCCCCGCCCCCGCCACTACGCGGGACGGAGCACGACACGCTCGTCTTCCCCCG